>CAXNCX010000001.1:0-30429 GCA_964201065.1 Candidatus Deianiraeaceae bacterium
CCTCTTTTTACTCTTGCCATAAATCAATAAATTATATTAAATTTTTAAAACCTTAAAAAGAAACCAATCTGTTTCCTTTTTTCATCAACTTTGCGTGTCCTTTTGAAATTAGTCTAACTTTTCTTAAACCTGCAACTTGTTTTGCAGATTTACGACGCTTATTTTTTTGTACATGAGTATGTGAAGCAACCACTAAACCAGTACCAGTTACTTTGAATCTCTTTTTTGTTGAAGAGTGTTTTTTAAGTTTTGGAGTTGATTTTAATCTATCTCTGTGCCTCTTTGTTGTCTTTAACTTTGGTTTTGCCATAAAATTAGGTGATATTTTACAGTCATTAAATTATCATTTTTTTTAATATGCAACTTTTTTGTTGTATTTTACTTGAGAACTTTAATTACTAAAGAAAATACAATAAAAACCCATACAATGATCTATAATATCGCAATCGTTGGCAAACCAAATGTCGGAAAAACAACACTAATAAACAAAATGGTTAAACGGAAAGTTGCAATTGTTCACGATCAACCAGGTGTAACTAGAGACAGACAACACATAAAATATAAACTTAAAAATGGACTGGAGTGTAATTTAATTGACACTCCTGGAATTGATTTTCAAATAAAAACTTCCATGCAAGAAAAAATGCACAGCCAAACTGAAATGGCAATTAAAGAGGCAAGTATATGTTTGTTTGTTGTGGATGGAAAAAATGGAATAGACGAACGAGACAGAATCATTTCGAACATGTTACGAAAATACTCGCACAAAACTGTTCTTTTGATAAACAAATGCGACAACGACAAAATGACAGAAAACTTAGAAGATTTTTATCGCTTTGGATTTGAAGAAATGTTGTTTATTTCTGCTGAACATAAAATTGGATTTAGCGATATTATGAACTTACTCATAGATGATTCAAAAAACTATGAAGATTTAACATCAAGCTTTTCAAAAGAAAAAAAGTTAAGAATTGGTATTGTAGGTCGTCCAAATGTTGGAAAATCTACCTTCATGAACAATCTCTTAAAAGAAGAAAGATGCGTTGTTAGTGAAGTAGCAGGCACAACAAGAGACGCAATAAATATAGACATTAAAATTAAAGATTTGGATGTTACTTTAATTGACACGGCGGGAATAAGAAAGAAAATCTTAATTAACGATAAACTTGAAGATAAAATGATTTCAAGTAGCTTTCATGCAATTAACATGTCTGACATATCAATTTTAATAATAAGTGCTGAGGATGGATTAACATCTCAAGATATGCACATACTAGATTATATCTTGAAAGAAAGCAGAGTTCCCGTTATATGTGTAAATAAAATTGATAAAATTAAAAACTCAGACAGATTTATGAAAAATCTAACACAAGAAATAACAAACAAAGTTCATTTAATAGTGCAACCTTTGATTTTTGGATTATCAGCAATGAATGACTATGATTTATCAACTATTATAGTTGAAGCAAATAGATTATATGAAAAGTTTTGTGAAATGCATAAAACATCTTATTTAAACAAAATACTTGAAAAATTTAATGCAAGCAATCAGCCTGTGTATGTAAGAAAATCCACAGTAAAATTTAAGTATATCTCTCAAGTAAAAGCAAAACCTCCTTATTTTATAATCAGTTCAAATTTTGAAGAGAAAGAAATAAAGACTGGCTATGTTACAATGTTTCAAAAATTCTTAATTACATCTTTAGAATTGCAGGGTATACCAATTAGAATGAAGTTTATTAAAAGTCATAATCCTTATGCAAAACAAAAAAATTGAAATAATAAAAACAAACAAATTTCTTCAGTCTTTTGCCATAAATAGATCTAGGTCTTTTTCTGAAAAAGAAGATCTAGAATTTGAAAGTCTTTTGTCTAAATTTAAAATACCAGATAATTTAAAGGAGTCTAAAAAAGTATGTCTTGAAATTGGCTCCGGAAATGGTGATTTCATTATTCACAAAGCACAAACAGAAAAAGATAAAATTTTTATCGCTTCAGATGTTTTTAAAAAAGGTGCACTGCAAATATTAAAAAAAGCAGATGCATTAAAGCTCACAAACTTTTTCTTTTTCTTTGGAGATGCAAGAGTTTTTCTTGATGGAAATAAGACATCATTAAATGAAATATATGTCTTATTTCCAGATCCATGGCCTAAAAAAAGACATAATAAAAGAAGAATAATTAATAGTATTTTCTTAGAGTTAGTAAATTCAAATCTAAATAAAAATGGAACACTGCATATTGCAACAGATCATCTTACATATCAAGACTGGATTAATGACATCTTAGGCTCTCAAGGTTTGTTTGATGTTGAATGCTCAGATTACACAAAAACATTAAACTTTAATACAAAATACTTTAACAAATCTTTAAAAAACACTAGTCAATCTCTTTATTGGAAGTGTAAGAAAAAAAGCTAATGAAAATAATAAAAATTCTACTTACAGCTTTATACCTTTCATACACACCAAGTTCTTACGCAATACTTACAGATTTGGCAAATAAAATTAACACTTGGGTGGAGAAAGAAGTTGCCGAGCCAATTGGATGTAGTGGTTTTAATTTAAGTTTAATACCGGGATTTTTAAACATGGTTGCACCAGATACTCCTATTGGAGCCCAAACAGTTGATGCGCAGACTGGTCGTCTTTGCTTGGACTCTTTAATTAGACTTATTGCCACAATAGCCGCAGGAGGACCTGCAGGATTGCCAATTGCTTTTCTCCAAATCGAAAACATGGCAAGTATAGCAAAAGACACAGCTAACAAATCACATATATGTTTGGACGATATAAACAACGACAATCACCCCGCTGCATACACAAACGATCAAATTCTTGAAATTCTTAAAAAATCCGGAGAACCAGCAAATGTAAAAAATATCGTGGATAAATATCAAAAATTATGTATAGAATACGAAGGAAAGATTTTTTGGAAAAACAACGGTGAGTGTTTTGACCCTAGAAAAAATGGTCCAACTGGCATGTTTGATGATTTAGTTGGTGCAGCCACAGGTGGTAAAGATGCGAGCAAGATTTGCGTGTCTCATCTGTCAGGGTATCAATATTTTTTATGTGCTAGAGTTATTGGAGCATGTCCTTGTATAATGAATTTACAAATGGGAACAATGGAGGTTGAATATGAAACTGAAGACAACGGAGCAATAAAATTCAACAAAGAAAATGGAACTCCTGTAATTAAAAATTACGATCAATTTTTAAGTAAGTTTTCAAAACATTGCAAAGTAATAAGAGCTCCATTTTTAGATCAACCTGAGGCAAAATTTTTCGATGGCATAATCGATGAAACATGTTATACTTTAAAGGGTTATTCTAAAGCCGAAATAACAATGTCAAGTATTTTAGTTCAATGTCTTGTAAATACCGCTCGTAATATTTTCGAAAAACCAATTTTTATGAACCCAGGTACATTTACCGTAAGCCAAAAAAACAGAGAATACTTAAACAATCTAGAAAATGATTTAAAAATTCTAAAAGACACACAATCCGTTTTAGATGCATATGCAAAAGAACAAATGAACAATTTAAACAATTTTAATGTCAAAAACTATATTAGCTATCTCACAAAGTACCTAGACAACCAGTATAACTTAGAAAAAATTAAATTTTACAATGAATATCAATGTGGCTCGCTAGAAAATAGCTTAATTGTTTATTTAAGCTACAATACAACAACCGATCAAGAAAAAGAAAATTTTATCATAAATTCAATAGCAGCGATGACTAATCATTTTTCAAATTGCGAAGAAAAAATAAATAATCTGAAAAAAACACTTTCCACAACAATTTTTCAAGAAGGAATTATAAACATTAATATCAATGGTGCAAATGGGGGACTAACAATGGCAGAAAAATTTCAAAATTCTGTAAAATTTATGGGCATAATTGCAGTTTTTCTATGGATTGTGATATTTGGTTATAACGCACTTGACGGCAATATAAAACTCGATATCAGAAGTAATATGAAATACGCTTTGGAATTTGGAATTGTATACTATTTTGCTTTTTCAACGGCATGGCGAGATATGTTTCTAGATATCGTTATGAATGCCACACAAGGTAGTTCAATATTATTTTATCAAATTGGTCACAAAACTAACTCCTATCGTGGCTTAAATATATGTGATTTTGGGGAAAAAGAAATTCAATTAAAAAATAATGCAACTGGAATTGTATGCGATCAAGGAATGGATTTATACTGTGACGAAAAAGATAAAACAAACACAAATCTATGTATTAAAGGCAAGTGCATATCTAAACCTTTTATAGATCGTCCAAACTACGAAAAACCATACATACCCTATACATACAAAGTTTCAACAAGTCCAACTACAAGCTTTTCTCTAGATGTACCAATATATTGTCGTACAGTTCAAGATAATAAAGCAGACAGCGGCGTTCCTGCAACTAAAGAAAACGGAAGGTGGAAGTGCGAACCTGGGTACTTCATGGACAGAGGATACACGGTTGGAGCTTTAAAAGAAGCGAGTTTGATTAGCGACTCTAATGCATCCAGTTTATATTTAAGTGACACCGATGTTATCAAAACCGCAGACTATCATTACGACGATAAAGATATTCTTAAAAAAGCTGAATTAAAAGGAGCTGAAGCTTTGTATAAAGGTTATTATGTGGAATTTTTAGAACGAGAAAGAACTTATTTAAACAAAAACAGATCGTATGCCAAAATAAAAACCAACTCCGGAACTATTAGAGACAACTCATACCTTCAACTCTTCGATACTTTGGATTGTAAACTAATATCCTATTTAAAAATGTCTGTGGAAGAAGGAATGAATTCTCCTTTAGATATATATAAAGGATTTATAGGATTAATTGATTCATTATTCAAATCTTCTGCGTTAGGATTAATTGTTTTGATGATGCTACTTCTGTTTTGTTTTCTTTTAGCAGGATTCATTTTACAAGCTGTCCTTAGTTACTCAATTTCATTAACAATGATAATAATACTCGCGTATGTATCTCCGGTTTTCTTTCTATTCAAACTATTTAATAAAACAAAAGGAAATTACGATACATGGTATTCATTATTAAAATCATACACATTTACACCAGCAGTAACATTTTTCTCTATATCCTTATTTATGCAAATTTTTGACTACACAATGTTTGGAACTTCCGATAACTATAGCATTCTTTTTGATGAACAAGGCAATATAAAACCAGACTGCTACAGTCAAAAACTAAGTGATGCACCTATACTTTGTTTATTTAAAAAAGTAATTTCTGCAAACAGCCCTGAAGGTATGTTTGGCAACTTTACCAACAACATACAAAATACATTTTCGGGAAACATAAGCTTTAAGTCATTCTTAGGAATAAGTATGCCTATGACACAATACGACCCTGCTCTTCTTTTGCTACTATTTGCAAAATTATTACAAGGTACAATAATTTTATACATTAATATATCAATTTTAGAAAGACTTGAAAAAATGATTAAAAGTTTCTTTGGTATTGGTGGAGCTGATGCAACCATATTAGGATATAGTGGAAATCCAACTAAATTAATGGGTACTGTTATTGGCGGTGCAAAAAAATTATTAGGTAGTAAATAAGACAAAAATGCTAAACATAAGACATTGTGCAATTACAATTATAATCTTTTTAAGCTTTAACTTTTCTAAAGCAAATTATATCGAAATATTAAGAGACGCAGAAACTGAAAGTTTTTTAAAAAATTTTACAAAAAGAATACTTGAAAGTTCAGAGCCAGCACTCGGACTTGTTAATAATACAAATTTTTTAATTGTTAATGACAAATCTATAAATGCTTTTGTAACGCCAATAAATAAAGTCATTTTTATACACTCTGGTTTACTTGTAGCTTCAGAAAATAGCGATACATTATTTGGAGTTATGGCACATGAAACAGGACATTTAAACAACTATCACTATATAAGATCTTTAAATTTAGAAAAAGAGCAACACAAACTCACAAAAGTCTTAATCTCACTAGGAACAGCAATAATAAATCCACTGTTAGCAGCTGGAAGCTTTGTGTCGATTATGGTAGATGCACAAGATAAAATGATAAAATACTCCCAGCAAAATGAAGAGGAAGCTGATCGACATGCTTTAAAAATAATGAAAGAAAACAACATAAATCTTAAAGGTCATGCAAACTTAATGTTATATTTTGACAAACTAAGAGAAGAAAGTGGAGTAAATGAAAAAGTATTAGAATATCTATCGTCACATCCTTTGCCTAAAAAACGACTACAAAAACTACAAAGATTTGGAATGGAAAATCAATGTAAAGTCTGTGAACAAAGAAATTTAGATCTCGAGGATCAGTTTAACAGAATAAGATATAAACTATCTGGGTATTTAAATCAAACAACAAAGCTAAACGATATATTAGACATAAGACTCGAAAATAAAAGAAAGTTTTATGAATTAATTTTTTCTGCATACAGTGGTTTAAGTCAAAAAAAATATCAAGAAGCCTTAAAAGACTCTAACATGCTGATCAATCAGGAACCTCAAAATCCTTATTTTTATGAATTAAGAAGCGAAATACATAAATTTATTAAACACGACAAAGCCATAAATGATATAAAATATGCAATAAAATTAAATCCAAAGGAATGTTTATTCAAAATTAATTTAGGGAATTTGGTCCTATTAAACAAAGACACTAAACTACTTAAAGAAATCAAAGAAAGTTTAAAAATTTGTCAAATCACAGATCAAATTACAGACTACAATTCAATTTTACATCAAATAGCAAGTCTTGAAAAAGATGAGATTTCAATTCTTTACTATCAAGGACTTATTCTTATTAAACAAAACCACAAAAAAGACGCTCTAAAGAAATTAGAACAAGCTTTTGCACTTGCCAAAGAACAAAAGTCCAACATGATGTATAATATAGAAGATATCTTGTTTGAGCTAAAAAAGAAATAGACTTCTTTAGCTTACTTTCCCTGTCCTTTATCCTGTGAAGACTTTGTATCCTTCAGACCGTTTACTGGGTTATTTTTATCTTGTTTTTCCAAAAAAATTTTTCTTACATTTAGCATACCTCCTTTACAATTAATATAAGTTATTATATCGCTTTTTTAGAAACTTGCAAATAAAAAATGAAATTTTTTTTCGGTCTAGGAAACATTGGCAATGAATACAAATTAACCCGTCATAATGTAGGATTTATTTTAATAGATAGCATTATTGAATGTTATAACTTTAGTATAGTCGGTACAAAATTTCATTCAGAAGTTTTTAGTGGCACAATTAATGGAGAAGCTATAGTGTGCTTTAAACCCAATACCTACATGAATCTATCTGGTAAGGCTGTATCATCAATGTTAAATTTTTACAAGCCACAAAAAACGGACATTTTTGTTTTTACTGATGAGCTTGATCTACCGGTTGGCGAATTAAGACTAAAATTTGCCAGTGCAACTTCAGGTCATAACGGCTTAAGATCAATTGATTCATCAATTGGAAAAGACTATTGGAGAATAAAAATTGGAATTGATAGACCAAGTAATCACGCCGTGTCTGATTATGTATTGAGTAAATTCAAAACTGAAGAGCTTGAAAGTGTTAATTCATTGTGTGAAAATTTTACAAAAAATTCAATAAACGAGCTTATTGAGTTAAAAAGCGATGACACAAAAGGTATAAATTTATTTAATAAAAAATATGGCAAGTCAAGTTGAGAGCTTCTATTTTACAAAGGGTTTTGACAACTTTTTAAATGTATATAACAAACATAAACATTTACGCTTTATAGTCACATGTCCCAATCAAAATATAGCATCAAAGATAATGCCATATTTTAAAGATAAGCAAATTGATGTAAATTTTATTGATTATTTTGAAGATGGAATAACCGGAAAAATAAATATTACAAATCTTCAAAACAGAAGCATGATGAAGCTTGGCAACTCTGTTTTGGTGCCATTTTCTAACATAATGTACGGGCTGGATAACTTTGAAACTCCAAATAACCAAAAAATTCAAAAACTTCTTGAAGAGCTACAAAACTTTGAAATTGGTGATTTAGTGATTCATAAAAAACACGGAATGTCTATTTTTAAAGGATTAAAACAACTAAACTCTGAGACTTTTTCTGGAGAGTGTTTTGAGCTTATTTTTAAAAAAGACACAAAAATGCTTTTACCAATTCAGGAGATTATTCAAATCAAAAAACACTCACGAGCTGGTACATTCTCTGAAGATGAAGCTGAACTTGATTCTATTGGTGGTGCAACTTGGCTTGTTAAACGGCAAAAAATAAAAACTCGGATACTTGCTTTTGCACAAAAAATAATTGATGTTGCGGCAAAAAGAAAGTTAAAAGAAGCTAAAAGATTTGATCATGGTTTTGAATCTGAAACCTACCAAACTTTTGAAAGAAACTTTGAATTTATAGAAACCGAAGACCAATTAAATGCGATAATGAAGCTAAAAGAAGACTTGTCTCTTGGCACGCCAATGAACAGAATTATATGTGGAGACACGGGTTTTGGCAAAACCGAAGTTGCCATGCGTGCAGTTTGTGCTATTGTTGCGGAAGGTTCTCAAGCATTAATGGTAAGCCCTACTACATTTTTAGCAAAACAACATTTTCAATCATTTAAAGACAGATTTAAAGATTTAAATGTCTCAATTGAGCTGCTTCACGGCAAAACAACTGCAAAAAAAAGAAAAGAAATTCTTGAACAACTATCAAACGGGAAAATACAAATTTTAATCTCAACACATGCAGGATTAACTGGAAAAATTGACTTCAAAGACATCCAGCTTTGCATAATTGATGAAGAGCAGATGTTTGGTGTTAAACAAAAAGACACTATAAAAGAAAAATACCCTTCAGTACATATTCTATATCTATCAGCAACGCCCATTCCAAGAAGCTTGCAACAAGGTTTGTATGGTCTTTGTGAATTAAGTCTTTTAAACACCCCTCCATTTGAAAGAAAAAAGCCACATGCCTGCGTTATAAATAAAGACAAAACAGAAATTTTTAACGCAATTAAAAAAGAACTAAACCGAAACGGAAATATCCTAGTTATTGTACCAAAAATTGAGAACATCCCTGAAACTTACAGACTTCTGCAAGGATATTCTGATGATATAAAAATAGACACAGTACACGGAAAAGTTGAACCCTCAATGGCAGAAGACATAATTTTGAGATTCGCTGAAAAACAAAGTGATATTTTAATTTCAACAACAATTACAGCCTTTGGAATGGATTTTAAATATGCAAATACAGTCTTAGTATTCAATCCTGAAATGTTTGGAGTTGGTCAGCTTTATCAAATTAAAGGACGAGCAGGACGCAGAGATAAAGCGGGTTTTTGTTATTTTATATTAGATGAAAGAGCGGCTCAAAAAGAAAACACCGTAAAAAGAATTGAATTTGTTGCAAATGCTAATGATTTTGGTTCTGGATTTGCAATTGCATCGTTTGACTCTGACATGAGAGGCGGGGGAAATTTACTTGGAAGCGAGCAGTCTGGAGATGTGAAGGAAGTTGGTTTTGAAATGTATCAAGAAATGCTTGAAGAAGCAATGAACTCGGTTGATCATTTAGATGAAAAAATTGAAATTGAAAGCACCCTAAATGGCATCACACACTATATATCAGATCACTATATTCCAAGTGTTAAGCTTAAAATTAATTTCTACAGAAAGATTGCAAATATCACAACCAAACAAGAACTTGACAACATAAAAAACGAACTCGAAAACCGCTTTGGCGACGTCCCAGTTGAAACACAAAATCTGTTTATACTTCCTGAACTGAAAATCTTGTTAAAAAACCTAAATGTCTCTAAAATCAATGTTTTCCAAGATAGTGTGAAATTGAAATTTTACAAATTTGATAGGCTTAATGTCCAAAAAATCCTAACCTACCCTCAAGATGTTTTAAGTGTAATTGGCGAAGATTCCTTAAGAATTTCTATAAAAAAAGACTTCATTCTAGAAGTTGAAAAAGTTGTTGGGGAGATTGGGGGGTGAAAAAAACGAGCCTAAAAATAGGCTCGAAAAAATTATTTTTTTTACGAAAAGCTTTTAAAAAACTTAATTGTTTTCTCTTCTAACTTGAAAAAATACATAATTCGACTATATAATTTTAAATAATTAAATAAAAACCTTTATGAAAAGAAATTTAGAGTTGATAAGAGAAATTCTCATGGATATTGAATCTTCAAAAGATTTATCTTGGAATGCTTTAAATAATTTATATTATAAAAAATGGCTTACGAGTGAATTAATAACCAGTAAAGATAAAACAACAGAACTTAACCATCAAATAGAACTACTGCAATCAAGTCAATTTTTTTTAACAAACCTTATAAGCATCAGAAGAGGAATTGGCACTGCTGTAATGAGTATCAGTGCTTCTTTTCATGGTCTTTCAAACAAGGGTCATGAATATATTGAAAGTATTAGACAACAGGAAATTTGGAATTCCATAAAACAAGATGCAATAAATTTATCGTTTGATGCAATTAAACAATTATCAATTGAGCTTTCCAAAAGCTATATCAAGAAAAAGCTCGGCCTCTGACAATTTAAGACTTATTGTTTCTATTGCAAAAAATACTAAATTTGCCATACAAAATAATTTGTGTGGCATCCGTGCAATACAAAATTTTTTCTATTGCAAAAATCAGAAAAAATGCAATACAAATCAAAAACTTAATTTTCCTTGCAATAAAAAATTGTGTGTGTTGAATTTTTTGAAGTGTTTTTAAAAAATGGATGGAATTGATAGAAAAACAGCAGACAGTTTAAAGAATCTTTTTGAGAGTGCTCTTAAAGAACTTGGTTTAGACATCTGGGATGACAAAGAACTTCAAAAAACCCCTGAGAGAATGGCAAAGGCATGGGTTGGGCAGTTGTTTAAGGGTTTAAATTTATCAAATTTTCCACAAATCACAACATTTGAAAACAAATCTACGCAACAAAACACAATCACAGTAAAAGACATTGGGGTGTATTCAATGTGTAAACATCATTTTTTACCATTTACAGGCAAATGCACAATTTCTTATGTGCCAAATTCAAAGCTTTTAGGGCTAAGTAAGTTCGCAAAAATAGTAGATTTTTACGCACGCCAGCCTCAACTTCAAGAGCAACTTACACAAGTAATTTTTGAAAAGCTAAACGAATTGCTTCAGCCAAAAAAACTATATGTAAAAATTGAATGCGAACACATGTGTATTAAAATGAGAGTTGCCAATTCTGAAAACTCTGTGTTTATCACAGAATATGGAAGTTTAGATGTTTAAATATGACAACCTGCACTATTTCAATTGAATTTGACTCCGCACACAGGCTCTATAGACATTCAGGAAAGTGCGAAAAACTACACGGACATCGTTATAAAACAGAATTTACATTTAAAAATAAAAACGGTGTTGACGCAGACGGCATGGTTATTGACTTCACAGAAATAAAACCATTATTAAAAAAATGGATAAACGAAAATTTTGACCACAATGTTATTCTTGGAATAGAAGATGAAACTTTAGGTAAGGCAATTGAAGACGCCAGTGGATATAAGATTTTTTGGCTACCAAATAACCCAACGGCAGAAAATATTGCAAATTTTTTGTTCAAAAAAGCAAATGAACTGCTAAATAACAACAAATATGTTGATTGTGTGAAAGTTAAGGTGTTTGAAACTCCTAACGGCTGGGCAGAGGTTGAGAGTGAAAATTAAAAATAATTAAAAATCTTTAATCATCGCTTAATACTGGTTTTTTATGCACCCAGTTGTTGTTTACAATTTCATGTATAATAAACTCAGCAACATCTCCTCTTTTAATTTTAAAGTCTCCTTTTCCAATGTACCTATCCGCAACTATAAAGTCGTCATATTTTCCATTTTTTAAGTATGAAGGTCTAACAACAGTCCATTCTATGTCTTTGTTGTGATCTAGTATAGTTTCAGATTTCATCATGTCCATATAGGTATTCATAAGAGCTGGTCTTATAAATTTTCTATAAATCCAAGGTGCACCTCTGTCGTAATCAACGCCTGAAGATGTTATTGTGATCAATCTTTTAACCTTGTGTTTTTTCATTGATTCTATTACAATTGAGACAGACTTACTGTAGATGTCTGTGGATTTTTTTGCCTTTTTGCAATCCCCAGAGCCAACCGCAATAACAACGGCATCTGCATCTTTTACAATTGCGTCAACCTCAGCTTTATTGTCAAAGCTGTATTCTTTTATTACAACAGCATCATCAACTTTATTTTTAATGCTATACGCTGTTCTGACGGCTGCAATCATTGAGTGTCCATGAGACTTACCAGTTTTAATTACCTCAAAACCAGTCTTTCCATTGGCACCAAAAACGACAATCTTTTTGGGTTGCGATTTATTGTTAGGCTTTCCATCACGAAATAATACTTTGTCTTTATAGTCATATTCAACAAAATTAGGATTTCTTTGAACCTTTTTACTACAACATGCTGACAGTAAAACAAACACAGACAGTGTTAAAAATTTATGCAATTTAATCATATTAATAGAATTAAAATTTTAATAAATTATCGTTCGAAAAAGATAAAAATCAACATTTTATACAAAAACCATCTAAAGTATCTCTATAAAGCACTAATTAAATTGAGTAATTTTAGCTTTTGAAGATTATAAAAATACTTCGCCTGTAAGAGTCTGTCTTCAGACTTTTCTAAGTCAAGACGAGAATTTGCCAAGTCTATAAAACTTATTATTCCTTGATTATAGTATTGAGACATTAGGTTATAATATTCTCGTGTTGTGGTTCTTATTTCATCCGCTAACTCAATTTTTTCTTTTGCCAGTTTTATATTGTGATATGTTTCAAAAATAGCATTACGAAGCTGTCTTTCTGTTAAGACTAACATATCTTCCTGAATTGACTTTGCTTCAATTGCCTTTTGGATTGTATTAGAATCTCTAAATCCGTTAAATAAATTAAAGTCCAGCCTTAATCCACCTCCAGTAATATTTCTATCCCCACCTAAATCAATCGTATTTAGACCGCCTAAAGCTATAAGATTACTACTGCTATTAATGTTAGCATGAAATGCAAATGCTGACAACTTAGGCATATACAATAGTGTTGAGACTCGCTTTGTTAATTTTGTCTCTTCTAGTTTTGTTTCTTGTATTTTTAGTGTCAGGCTGTTTTCTTGTGCAATTTTAAATACCTCGCTTATATTTGAAAAATCTTTTTTATACTTCTCTGACAACACAATATCCTTTTGAAAATTAATAATGTGCGTTTCATCTGATATACCAAGTTCAGTTTTTAGTGTATAAAGATTGTTTTGATATTTATTGTCCGCCTCTATAAGATTGAATTTTGCGAGCTTCAAATCTGCTTTTGACTTTAAGTAATCTAGTTTTTTTACCAAACCTCTAGTATATTTTTCAGTTACCCAACTAAATTCATTTTGAACCAAATCATATGTCTTGGATTTAATACCCAAGTCTTCTTTTTGAAGACTGACCATATACCACTTATATGTAATATCAAAGATTAAATTTTGAAGTTCAGCGTTTTTCTCGTATTCTTGTGCAAGAAACTGTGTTTTTAATATATCAATCTTGCCTTCTCTGGCACCAAAATCTGTAATTAAGTAGTTCGCAATCAATCCATATCCACTGAATGTAGTTCTGTTTGTTTTGTCTGTTTTGTCATCAGATAAACTTGATTTTCCATACTGACCAATTAAATTTAATGTTGGCAAATACATTGAATATCCATCTTTAATGTTTAATTTAGCTATATCGGATTTAGCTTTTAAAATTCTAAGTTTTGGATGATTGGATATAGCAAGTTCAATCGCTTCACCTACATTGTCGATAAGCTTGATATCGCTGTTTGCATAAACACCAAAAGCTAAAAATGTAAAAAGTAACAAATATTTCACAGAGTCTATTTAAAATTATTTTTTATTGCTCATCAAAAGAACACATGGAATTATAGCTAGACTCATAAAAGCAACGACTCTGAAAGAATTCAGATACCCAAGTAACGCAGCGTTCTTTAAAATTATCCCACCAATATCTGGATTGTTCGCAAGCTCGACAGAATTAACAAATTCAGTTAAAATATTAGCATTATATCTAGTATAATGAGATATAATAGACACAATCAGTGCTATACCAATTGAACCACCAACAGTCCTAACAAGCGTATTTAAAGATGTTGCATCTTTTTGTAAATCTTCTGGCACAGACCTAAACGCAATCGTTGAAACTGGAACAAACAACAATCCAAGACCAAACCCCTGTATAACACCTGTGTATACAATGATAAATGTTGTTACATCTTGATTTACATAGCTCATTCTATACATCGAGATAAAACACAAAATTATGCCGAAAATTATAATCTTTCTTGGATCTGTTTTGTTTATAATTTTACCAACAGTAGCCATTGCAAAGAGTGTTCCAAAACCTCTTGGGCACAACAACAAACCTGCTTGAATAGTATTGTATCCAACTATTTTTTGTAAAAAAGACGGCACAATAGCAATAGAAGAAAACAATATCAATCCAAGTAAAAACATTGCAAAAGTGCCTAAAAAATAATTCCTATCAAAAAATAATTTATATTTTATAAAACAACCCTCTCCAACCTTTTTACAATGAAATATAAACATAAAAAACGCCAATATAGACAATAGTAAGTAAAATTTAATCTCTGATGACTCAAACCAATCTTTTTGATCACCTAAATCTAGTATTGTTTGTAACGCACCTATAAATAAACCAAAAATAATAAATCCTTTTATATCAAGTTTTACCTGTTTTGCAGGCAAAGGTTCCATGAAAAATTTTACCCCGAAAAATGTCAAAACGCCAATTGGAAGATTAATTAAAAATATCCACCTCCAATTAAAATGCTCTGTGATGTATCCACCTATAACAGGCCCTAGTATTGGTGCAACCATAATACCTATACCCCATGTTGCCATTGCCTTGCCACGATCTTCTGGCTTATTTATACTAATCAAGACATACTGAGAAAGTGGTATTAAACAACAACCAATAGCACCTTGTAAGATTCTAGATATTATCATCTGTTCAACAGACATAGATATTCCACATCCAATTGATGCTAAAACAAATCCAGCTACAGCATACAACATGACTTTTTTTACCCCTAAAACACTGCTAAGCCATCCGCTAATTGGAGTTATTATAGCAGATGCAACAATATACGAGGTAAGTATCCATGCTGCTTCATTATCAGTAGCTCCAAATGTTGCTTGAATTCTTGGCAATGCAACATTTGCAATTGTAGAATCAATAACCTCCATTATAGCGGCCAAAATAACAAATATCGTAACAACTGCCTTGCCATTCATATATGTTCTTATTTAAAAATTTTCACTTCAGTGTTTAAACCTGACTTGAAAAACTTACATTGATCGTCAACAATATTGTCAAATCTTAACTTAACTCTTAATCTTTGTGTAACTTTTATCCAGTTACCTGATATATTTTGAGAAGGTAGTAATGAAAATTCAGAATTTACAGCATTTGAGACATCAACGACGGAGGCTTTAAACTTTTTGGACTTATCGTAATCAATTACGACAACCGCCTTAGAACCTTTTTTTATGTATCTAGCGTCAGTTTCTTTGAAATTAGCCTCAACCCAAACATCAGTACAATCAATAATATTGCCTAAAAATGTCGCTTTGGAAACTGTATCGCCTTTTTTAAGGTTGAAGTTAGTTAAAATACCTTTAATTGGTGATTTTGCAATAGCTTTATCATACATATATTTTGCTATCTCAAAAGCTGATTGGGCTTCTTCTTTTTGAGTTTTAATTTGTAAAAATTCTATCTCAGAAATAAGTTTTTTATCATGTAATCCTTTTTGTTTTTTATATAACTCTAAAACATAATCACGCTTCGCAGTAATTGAATCTAGTTGATTTCGATAAACAATATCATTAATTTTAAAAACTGGTTCGTTTTGCTCAACAAAACTACCATCTTCTTTCATTACATCCGTAATTTCACCTTCTACAACAGAAAAGAGTTTTATATTTTTAACTTTTAACTGTGCATTATCAGTCGAAATTGTTAAATTAGAACGATAAAGTAAGGCAAGAAAAATAAATAATGAAAATAAAACTAGAAAAACTTTATGTCTTTTTTCCAATGAAAAAGAAATATCAAGAGCACGCATATAAAAAAATATTGCAATATTAGTATGAGTAAATAATAAGTAAGTAAGTAAATTTAAATTGCAATGTCTTTAAGTACTTTATATTCTACATACACAGCCATACCGACGCCTTTTACGGAGCAAAATGCAATAGACTGGACATCATTAGAAAACATATTAAAATACCAATCAAATAGCAAGGTTTCAGGAATAGTTGTTGCAGGATCCACTGGAGAAAAAATGTCCTTAACTGATAAAGAATATCACCATATATTAAAATTTTGTAAAGAAAATTTTAAAAATAAGGAAATAATTGCTGGAATATCTGACACAAGTTTAACAAGAGTTTTAGCAAATTTAGAACTTGCAAACACAATAGGTTACGATAAAGTTTTACTTACTAACCCTTGCTATGTTAAAGCACAGGAAAGCGGTCTTCTAGAATATTTCAAAATTATCAACGATAATACTAAAATACCAATAATGCTTTACAATGTGCCATCAAGAACAGGTCAAAGCATGAGCAACCAATTAATCGCAAAGTTAAGTGAACTTAACATGGTTGATTCTATTAAAGACGCAACCGGAGATTTAACAAGACCTGCAGAATTAATATCTATGTTAAACAAACCAATAGGTATATTTAGTGGAGAAGATGCCACAATGCCTGCATTTAATACTCAAGGTGGAAATGGAGTAGTGTCTGTTGTGTCAAACATAGAGCCTGACTTTATATGTGACATTCAACATAAAAAAATAGATAAAGCAGAATTAATAAAGTTAAATAATCTATCAAATACAATGTTCTGTGAATCAAATCCTGTGCCAGTTAAATATGGTTTATATAAGCTTAAAATTATCAAATCATATCAGGTTAGACTTCCGTTGAGCAATTTGAGTGAAAATTCACAAAAATTGATTGATTCAATTTTCTAAGTTTTTTAAAAATGTTAATTAAGGTTCTGTTTATATTCTTAATCACATTGAAGTTGTTCGCAAACAACAACATACAAAATTATAATATAGATATTGAAGGCAACCAAAGAATAAGCAACAATGTAATACATGCTTTAGCAGTCCAAACAAATGTAGATGTTGATTCAAAGGGTTTAAATAGTATAATAAAAACACTATATAAAACTGGTTTATTTTCAGAAATCACAATTAGCTCTGATGAAAAAAAACAGAGCATGAACATTAAAGTAAAAGAAAATCCTGTTGTAAATGAAATAGTATCAAGAGGTTCAAATAAAATTGATCTAAAAAAAATTAGCACAATGCTAAGCCTAAGAAGTGGTCGTGCATATAACAAAGAATCTGTAAAAACGGACTTGGAACAATTAATAGTGTCATATAGAAAAATTGGCTATCGTGATGTAAAAATTGAGCCATATGTTAATTTTTTAGACAGAAATCGTGTAGATGTTATTTTTGATATTAAAAAAGGCAAAAAACATGTTATAAACAATATCTACATACATAATAATAAAAAAATAACAAACAGACAATTAAAAAATATCTTGAAATCAAAAGAAGGAGTTTTGTGGAATAATAAATTCGAACCAGAGACATTAGAGGTTGACAAAGAAAACATTGAAAGCTATTACACAAGCAAAGGCTTTAAAGATGCAAAAGTAGAAAAAATAGAAATTAT
The DNA here is from genome assembly GCA_964201065.1 of Candidatus Deianiraeaceae bacterium. Taxonomy (GTDB): domain Bacteria; phylum Pseudomonadota; class Alphaproteobacteria; order Rickettsiales; family Deianiraeaceae; genus CAXNCX01. The sequence continues at coordinate 17,848 of CAXNCX010000001.1, forward strand.
TAAAAATGATTTTAAATACAATTTACATTACTATATCTCCGAAAACAGTCTTTTTAAAATTAACAAAATTACATACGACTATAGAGATATTCACGAAGAAGAAATAACAAACAAACTTCAAAAATTCCTAGATAAAAACAAAACTCTAAAACAAAACGACATATTCAGTGAAGAAAATATTAAAAAAACCGCCACTGACATTGAAAACTTTTTAATGAATCAAAATCTTCCATCAATAAAAATTGATTATACCACTTCAACAAATCAAGATAAAATTGATGTTAATTTTTCAATAAAAAAAGACACCCTATACTACATAAATGAAGTAATAATAAAAGGTAACAGAAATATTCCAGATAAAGTAATCAGGATAGAGGTTCTTTTATCACCAGGTGATGTATATAATAAGAAAAAACTTGAACAAACAAAACAGCGTTTGAATATCTCTGGCTACTTTCAAACTGTGAATATTGAAGAAAAAAAACTACCAAACAACATGATTGACATTGTGATCGATGTGAAAGAAGTAAACACACTAAACTTAGGGCTGTCTATTGGATATAACAATCTTTTTGGTGCAATAGGAGAGGTAAATGCACAGAAAAAAGCATTATTTAACAATTGGTATGACGGAGGTTTTACATTTTCAAGGAGTGGATGGCAAGAAACATACGCAGCAAACATATACAACAGACATTTTAAAGGCACAGATTTGGGACTTGGTATCGATGTATTTAGTTCAAAATCTGGTGCTTTGCTTAGCAGTAACAGTAATAAACGTCTTGGAGGTGGACTTGGATATCTAGATAACATGGGATTTGAATCTAATGGAGTTAGTATTCGTACAGGATACAGAATTACAGAAAATTTAACACAATCTTTGTTTACAACAGTAAAAAGCACAGACTCTTTTGTAAAAGGAGATTTTGCTAAAAATAATCAAATACTTGCAGAACAATACTACGGGTACTCAACACACATGATTGGACATAGTTTATCTTATGACAAACGAGACAATTCATTTATAACAACGAAAGGTTATGCTGCAAGCCTTAAACAATTCGTTGCAGGGTCAATGGGTATAGGTTCTCAAAAATTTACTGGAAACGAAGTAAATTTTTCATATTATAAGCCACTTTTTAAAGAAGCTTTAATATTTAATTTCAACATTACAGGCGGTATTTTAAATAACTTTGGTAATCAATCAATAGGTAGCGACAACAGATACAGCCTTGGATATTACAACTTAAGAGGATTTTCTTTCTTAGGTGCTGGACCAACAGTACAAACAGAAAAAGCAGACGGTAGCACTCAAAATCTTGGTTTTAGTATACGAGGCAATAAGTACTTCTCGGGAACTTTTGATTTATCTTTTCCGATATCTGGAGGAGAAAGTCCTTTAAGAGGTTCTGTCTTTTTTGATTTTGGAACTCTAACTGGCGTAGATGGTTCTCAAAAAATAACAAGATCAGACGGCAGTACTGAAAGAATTCTTGACTCTGGATTAATTAGAACTGCCGTAGGTGTAGGTATTGTTTGGCATTCTTCTATAATGGGCCCTATACGACTTGATTTTGCTCAAGCTTTACAACGCGAAACATATGACAGAACAGTGAATTTTATGATAAGAATTGGAAATGTTAGTGGATTTTAAAAATTATACGACTATTTAATTTAAAAAGACTATATATATGAAAATAATATTTTTATCAATATTCACTTTAATAAGTGTAAATGTAAAAGCAGAAAAGCCTGAGAATCAAATATTCGAATTAATTTACAGTAAAAATATACTATCTGCAAAAAAATTAATTCTAAACAAACCAGAGATTTTAAGTATAAAAGGCAAGTTTGGACAGACACCTCTAATTGCTGCAACAAATTTAAACAGAAAAGAATTGATTGAACTTATAATTAAAAATAGCAAAACTATCAATGAACAAGATCTAGGAGGAGCAACAGCTTTGCACATTGCGGCAAGAAATGGCAATACAGAGATTGTAAAATTACTTATTGATAACGGTGCAAATTTAAACATACACGACAACCAAGACTACACACCTTTAACGAGAGCGTTGGAATTTCAAAGACACGATATAGTAGAGTTAATTAGACAGAAATCAAAGACTAAAGCTAGTTAATTTTTTGGCTAGTTAATTTTCTTTATATTTTCTTCAACGGCATTTTTTATTTGTTCACAGCTAAAAGCATTAATTTTTATACCATTAACATACAAAACGGGAACAGCTGATATTTCAAATTTTTTAATAACATCTTGTGTGTTTTCAATAACTTGATTTTTTATTTTATCATCCGTCAAACATCTCTCAATCTCAGATTGTGTAATTATTCCAGTTTTAACAACATAAGCATCTAATGTATTTACAATTTCGTTTACAGGCTTAAGTTCGTCTTGTTCATTTAGTATTATATTTCTTTGATTCTCAAAAATTGTAGAAAGTATTTTATAGTATGCTTCGCTGTTTTTAACTGCACATAACAATATCTGTTGTACTCTAAAAGAAATCAAATTTGATGGTATAGTTTTGAATATAATTTTTAATTTACCGTTTTTAAAATAATCTTGTTGTTGTAGTTGTTGCAAACATGTATATTTTGAGGCACAATGAGTGCATGTTGTGTCTCCGACTATATAAAGCTCAGTTTTTGCTTTTTTATTTCCAAGAAAATAATCAGAATCTTCTAATAAATAATCCTTAGACACTCTTCTGCTGTCAAGTTTTATTTTGTAATCATAAGCCTTATAACCACACTGAGCAATGCCAATTGAAGCTGTGAAAACAATAAATGTAAACTGACCTTTTGTGAGCTTCGATTTAATTTCTTTAAGACGATTTACAATTTCTCTTAAATTAGCCATAAAAACTTCTCTTACCAAAAGAAATATGACACGCCGAATTTTAAAATGTCAATATTATTTTCTTCGGTGCCAAGCTTCACATTAATAAGTCTTTCATATCCTACAAACAACCTACACCATCCTAAAACTCTAGTTTCTAGACCAAGATGAATTTTTGGCACAGAATCAGAATAAGATAATGCTGAAACATTTGCAGCTCCTCCTCCAGCTACAAACTCAAAAGAAGTAGCCATTACATCAAATGCAGGAATGTAAAACAATAAATCAGCAGAATGTACATTATAGTCAACATTAACATTTTTATTATCTTGACGAGCAAGTTTAATGTATTTATATTCCACGCCAACATTTCTATGAATTCTTAGTCCGGCAGTAGCGCCAAAGTTTTCAAAACCAGTCAAGTCACTAGATATACTGCAATTTTGTGATTTCAAAGAAGTTCCGTCAACAGCAACTCTTCCAGCGTAGTCTAGTCCAACATATGGTTTCATTAGCAAACCAAATGATTCTGATTTTGCAGAAAATGAAAATAAGACTGCCAAAGCCAAGGAAAGTGATTTAAAACGAACAAAAATAAATTTCATATCCTAACAATTAAATTTTCAACTATTAGACATATAATTTCTGTTTAATTATATTTTACAAGAAAATTTTTAAAAAATTCTCTTTTAGATGTATATTTACTATGTATTTACTGGCTTTAAACCAAATTATGTATGCTAAAAATTATTTCTACAAGAAAAACATCGATAAACCTATTTTAAAAACCTCAATATCTGACTTTATCGTTGCCAGATCAACATCTATGTATTTTTCGTAGCTTCCGAAAATTCTAAATATACCGAAAATCGTAGTTTCAAGACCAGCATGAACCCTTGTTACATCACTCTTTATATTATTTGCCTCAACTTTAGCAGCACCAACTCCACCAAAAACTCCAAATCCTGTACCAATTAAATCAAAAAAATTATAATATAAATTTAGATTTAAACTCTGCATATTATATGTGTAGTCAACTTTTTGTTCTGACAAGGTTCGTGCAAATTTTGTATAATCATAGTCTATTCCAAAATTTTCATGTATTTTAATCCCTGTATGAAAACTTAAATTTTCAAGCTTAAACAAGTCATCAAATATACTTGCATTTTGAGATGCTAAACTTTTTCCCTGTACGGTTCCGTCATAAATATAAGCGGCTCCAATGTAAGGTTTTAACATAAAATTTAAAGGCAATGGAATTGCTTTAACAGAAAAAACTGTTAAGAAGTATGTAAACAAAATAATAATGTAAATTGACTTAATACTCTTCATACAAAAACAACATTTTTATTATTATTGTTAAAATAAAAATATATTTTGCAATAAAAGTTGTATTATTAATACATTTTTCTCCTTAAAAGAGAAAATAAAACGCTAAAAAATCTTTGTTTATCTAGCCTGAAAGCCATCGCGAATAATTCCTCCTATTTCAGTTAAAACGAGAGATATAATTTCAGATTGTATTTTATCTATCTCAAATTTTTCAAGCACAACATTTGGATATAGAATTAGTTCAAGTGAAATTGATTTTTTATCCTTTGGAATTCCATCCCCTTGATATACCTCATTTAAAAATAATTTGTGTTTATATTTTTTACAAACTTTTGAGAAAACTACCTTCAAGTCTTTAAAACAAACATCTTTATCGACAATAAAAGAAAACTCTCTAATAACTGGCTGAATTTTTGTATCAATATATGGCGATTTTTGAATCTGAGTAATAGAATTTGGAAAAATCTCAAAAAAGCCTACAGTGTTTTTAATATTTTTAAAATTAGCGTTTAATATTTCCGGATGAACTTCTCCAAATTGAGCAACTAAAATATCTTTATAAAACAATCCAAACACATTATAAGGATGAGCATATTTAATATCAACATGACCGAAAGTCAACTTTTCAAGATCAACACTATAGACGGCCTCTAAAATATTAAAAATATCTTTTTTCACAGCTAGTAAATTATTATCTTGTGTATTTGAAAACGCATCTTGCTTGTACACACCTATTCTAATTCCAGATATGTTGGCTTTCTGTCCATCATCTGTAGAGCTAGAAAAACAGAGCCCTGTTTCAAAACATCCGAATAATTTTTTATCTATATGAAAATTATTATTAGCATTTTCAAGCAAACCTATAATTAAATTAGGTCTCATATAGTTCATAATGGAAGAATGTGAGTTTAATAAAAATAAATCATCTTGCACAGGAAGATTGAATTTCTTTACTAATTCTGAATCAATAAAAGAAAAATTTACCTGTTCATTCAGCCCAGACATCGTAAGAATTTTTCTTACACTCATCAACTTATTATAAAATTTATCTTCATCTGAATATGTACGATTTAAGTTGATAAAAGACAGAGATGGCTCTGCTTTTATATTGTCATATCCATAAAATCTTCCAACTTCTTCAGCCAAATCTGCATTATTGAATATGTCATGCCTGTGAGAAGGTATTATATATTCGTGCTTGCTTTTATTTTTAAAACCAAGTTTTTGAAGCACATTAAATATAAAATCATCTTCAATGTTTTCACCAATTATCTCTCGTATTTCTGATACATCTAATGCAATTGTGTTTTCTGATAAAGTTCTTACATCTTCTATGTAAGAACTGCACTCACCTCCACATAAATTTAATATCATCTCAACTGCCATGCTTAAAGCAAGTTTTGTCATTAGAGGATCTATTCCGCGTTCGAATCTGAAACTCGATTGAGTTTTACAGTTAAGCTTTTGTGAAGAATAAGCTATTTTTTCTTTTTTAAAGGACACAGCCTCTAACAATACATTTGAACTAAGCATGTCAGTCTTTGAATTTTCACCGCCAATAACTCCAGCAATACAAACAGGTTTTTGACTGTCACTAACTAAAAGCATTCTATCATCAAGATTGTATTTATTACCATCAAGACCCATAAACTCTCCTTTCGCATACTTTAAAAATAAATCTCCGTCAATCTTTTTTGCATCATAGCTGTGCATCGGCTGACCACACACATACATTGAATAATTCAAAATATCAACAACAGCATTGTTAGGCTTGCAACCATAAAGATGTAAAATTACTTTCAACCAATCCGGAGAAGTTTTGTTTTGTATGTTTTTTAATTCAATTGCATAAAACGACATCTCATCGATGCTTCGTACAGATTTTTCTGATCTAAAAGTAGACTTTAAGTCTGATAAATTTGGTATTTCAAAACTTTTATTAAAAGCAACCGACAACTCTCGTGCAACGCCTAAAATACTAGCACAGTCGCCTTTGTTAGGAGTCAAGGCAATATCAATAAATACATCATCAATATTTAAATACTCTGAAAATTCACGCCCGAGCCCTATTTCATCTTGACTTTCCCAAATTCCTTGTTGTTCGACTCCAAGTGCCAATTCATCTAAAGAGCAAAGCATGCCTTGACTTTCAACACCTCTAATTTTTGATTTTTTAATTTTAAAATCAGCTCCTCTAATATATGCGTCAACTTTAGCCATTGCAACATAAATGCCAGCCCTTGCATTAGCTGCACCACATACAATTTGATATTCATTTTGTCCATCAAAAACTCTACACACTTTAAGCTTGTCAGCATCTGGATGTTGTTTTGTTTCAATAATTTTTGCAATAACTATGTTAGCAAGCTCGTCTTTTAAGTTAAAATTTGCTTCTGTTTCTAGACCAATTGAATTTAGTTTTGCTAAAATATCTTCTACAGACAGCCCTGATAAATCAACAAATTTAGACAGCAGTTTTAAGTTTATGATCATTTTTAATTACTTTTTCCAACAAAAAAACTACAGCGAAATATATTAAAAGCAATCCATAAATGAATAATATGTTTCTTTTTAACAAAATTGGTACATATGCTGACAAAAATATACCTAGATAAATAAAAACAGTAATTAAGCTAGATACACGACCAATAATATTTTTATTAATTCCATCTGTAATCCAAGGGTTTAAACTTGGAGGCAAATAGCCCATTGGAATGTATAAAAACGCAATTGACAAAATAATCATAGGAATATTTGAAGCATGTGGAAAAATAGTGTAGCCACCGAATAACATAACACAACACAAAGTATGCAATATAAAATCAGAGACATTCGTGAATTTGGCACGATAAATAAAAGTAAAAATAATTGATATAATTGATCCAGAAGATATTATGTAAGTTGTGTGCAGTTCGTTATAAAAACCTATATTTCTGAGTTTGAACGGTATTTCTACTGCCATGCCATAAAAAAACATAAAACTAATACTCACACATACTGGTATTAAGTATGTCTTTAAAGGCAAACCCTTAAAGCCTTCGACAATTGAAACATTACGCGTTGTTGTTGATTGATGTCTTTGCAGTGAAAGATTAAACACAAAACCGACAATACCTGCGAAAAAATATATTAAGAAAACTGAGCGTAGGTTGATTTTTTGCATAACAAAAGTTGTTATAAATGTAGTGCTCAAAACTGCACACACCATAAGTATACTATGAATTGAAAAAAATTGCTTTCTATCATTTTTATCTTCAATATATGTCGCAGCATATGAAAAAGTTGATGTCATAATCATCGCATTTGATATTCCAAGAACACCTCTAAATGCTGTAAAAATAAATAAATCTTGAACATTGTAAAGCACAATTCCAGACAAAGACATTAAAAGACAACCACAGAGCATTATTAATTTAGCCCCAAATCTGTCTATAGTCAGGCCTGAAAAAAAAGCAGTTACACCACAAACCAAAGATGAAAATGTTATAACAAAAGAAGTTTTTTCTTCTGAAATATTAAAAAAATTTTGAATACTTGTCGATATAGGAATCATTCCTGTGACGATAAAGAATGTAGAAAAAGAGGAAAAGATAAGCGCAATTTTCTGTATTAATTTCATAAAATATATACTTAATTAAGATTTGAGTTTGTATCCCTCTTTGCGTGCCCTATTAATTATTTTTCTTAATTTTACACGATTTATCCTACTTAAATAGTCATTTAAAAACATCAACAACACAGAGATAAATAGCATTAATATTGCACATACAAAGAAAGAATTTCTTACACTCGTAAATTTTGTTAATGGCAACATAAGTATTGGAGACAAAAATTTACCTAAAAATGTTGCAGTAGTGTACCAGCCAATTACAATACTTCTGTTTTTTGGTCTTGTAATGCTAATAATCCAAAGAATACTATTTGGCATTAAAAAACCCATACCAATTCCACAAATTGCCATGCTAAAAAGTATGGCATAATAACTTTTAACATGGCTTATTAAAATATAGCTAAACGCAAATATTGCAAAACCCATTGCACACATTATTGCAAAATCACGATTTTTTTTGACTCGTTTATATTTGGCAGAAAATATCGCAGCAAGCATCGTCTCTACACAAAGTGCAGTTGCAACAGATTTTGCATTCATATTTGGAAGTGCGTATATAATAAATGGTAGCTGTAGTTTTATTAGATAAAACATAGTCATTATACACATATTAATTATACATATTGCCGTAATAAGATAGTTGTTTTGTAGAATAAATTGATTTTGAAAAATATCCGGATTTTCTTCAGTTTTATCTTGAGAAGGTTCAAATAAAAACAACATTGCAAAAGGGAGTATTATAGCAGCGCTTAAATATATTAAAAAAATATATCTCCAACTAATATCTGCTAAAACTCCGCTAAGCATAGTATATATAACGCTTCCAACAGACATGGTGGTAGATTGTAAGCCAACGATCAAACTTCTTTCTTTTGGATTTGTAAAATATTCAGCAATCATTGCGGTTGCAGATGTCATGATACATGCAATTGATATTCCAACAAAAATTCTAGCAAACAATATAGTGTGTAAATTTTTTAAATAAAAACCAGAACTACCAAATAACGCATAAATAAAAAGACCTGCAAACAACACAAATCTTTTGTTTTTAATTCTAGTAGAAAGCATTCCAATTAAAGGAGATGAAATTGCTATAAACAAATTAGGTAAAACTACCAAAAGCTTCAATAAGGCTTTAACATTTGCAACATCTGAAAAAGCATCACTCATAAGAGGTATTGCTGGAGATATAACACCAGTGCACATTGTTGATAGACTTGAGGACATCAGTAACAGCATTTTAATCGCAAATTTGTGCTTCATGATAACTTAAATTTTTTAATTACTTTTAACTCTACAAGACATCCTATCATATATTTTGTTATAAAACAAGAATAAAAAATTGAAGTTAGCGAACCAATTATAATACTAATACCAAAACTTCTTATAAAACCTAAGCCAAAGCCAATTAATGTAAGTGCTGCAATGATAGTTGTTAGATTGGAATCAGTAATTGTAATAATTGCCTGTGAATATGCATTTTCAAGGCGTAATTTTAAATTTTTTATTTTAGTTTCGTTTATTCTTTCGTATATTAATATATTTGCATCAACAATCATTCCAAGTGTCAAAACCATAGCAGCAATCCCCGGTAGGGTAAGTGTAAATCCCGTAACAGCAAAAATTGTAATGGTTGTGAAAAAATTCAAAATCATCGATATATTAGCTACAACACCAAGCATTCCATATAAATAAACTAAAAACACCATAATTAAAAGAACTGCAAATGCCAAAGCAAATTTTGCACTTTTTATTGCCATCGCACCAGATGAAGGGAAAATTGTATTTTGATACATCAGCTTTACATCAATTGGAAGAGAACCCGACTTTAACATAATTGCAAGTTCATTTGCCTTGTTAAAAGAAAAATTACCACTAATAGACCCGCTACCAGAAGGTATTGTGTCATGAATATAGGGTGAAGTCAACAGTTTGTCGTCAACAACAATTGCAAGTGCTTTTCCTTTGTTGTTTTGTGTAATTTTTGCAAATTCATATCCACCTTGAGCATCTAGTTGAAAATTTACAACACTTCCTGTTTCAGTTTGACTTGCGTAGGCATTTTTTATACTTTTACCAGTGAGAAGAATCTCTTTGTCAATCTTATAAAATATTTTTAAATCCGAAGACTTTTCACGGTCATCGTAAACCGGAATTGTGATATATCTGTTGTCTGTTTTTGTTGACTCAAACACTATTGGATGTGGATTGCTAATTAAATGAAAAGAAAGCTTTGCAGATTTAGATAAAATACTTTTTATCGCATCAACATCAATTCCAAAAGGAATTCGTACGGTAAATTTATCACTATCAATCGTTTGAAAAGCAACCTCTTTAACGCCAAGTCCGTCAACTCTATTTCTTGAAATTCTAATAAAATCCTCTAAAGCAAATGCTTTTAAAAGTTTGTATGACTTTGAATTAACATAAAACTTTATAAAACCATCTTTATCAATATCCGCAGAAACATCTTGATTTAACTTTTCTCTTATTTTATATATAGATAGCTTGGAGTCTTTTTTAAGTTTAATTTTTAAATACTCAGGCTGTAAGTCTATGTTTTCAATATCATCAGCAATTTCGGTTTTTAGCTTTAAAAGTACCTGACTAAAATAATCAACAAAATATTTATCAAAATTAACATCAAACACTAGTTCATTACCACCTTGTATGTCTATTCCATAATTAACGGACGGCAAGAAAGATTTTTTTGTATTAACAGTATTTGAAAAATTTTTTAAGTTATAAAGCCCCGTCAAAACTGAAAAAGCTGAAAACAACAGAAAAACCAATGTAAAAAAATAGGCTTTTAACTTCATTTGTATACGATTTACCTTGTACAATCATTTGATTGTTTTAAAAAATATTAAAAGCAATTAATCAGTATTTAATTCTAAAAATTTTTTTATCATATCCTCATCGGATTGAATATTTTTAATATTTTGTAAAATATAGATAAATTTTTCATTAATCAAATTAACATCGTACCCCAATGAACATAAAGCACCTTTGGCATCTTTAAACTTTCCAGTATCTAGTTTTTTTGATCCTGCATCAGAAATAATTTTTACACAATTTAAAGTTTCATTTACCAATCTTGTTGCAGTTTTTGGACCAATGCCATCAATTTGTGTTAATGATTTTGTATCTTGTTTTTGTACTAAAGCTGTAAATTCTGCTATAGTCAACTGAGATACTATTCTTAAACAAATTTTAGGACCTATTTTAGTAATTTTTAACAACTCTAAAAACCATTCTAAGTATTTTTTATCCAAAAATCCATAAAATGAATTTAAAGATTCCTGTGCAAAAACTTCATGAATGTATATATTGCAAATTTTATTTACGGCAATACTATCAATGTCTTCTTTTCTGGCGTGAATAAGATAGCATACACCATTTACATTTAAAGAAAACTGATTAGCGGAAATTCTTTCATCGAAACTTCCAATTAGTTTATATATCATATTTTGACTGTATTAATTTATAAGTTTCTTTGTGTAAATCTATAACATCTTTAAGACTAGACAAGTTAATATCTAAAGCTTTTTCTGTTTCGTTAATAATTATGTCTTCAAGTTGTGAAAAAGAAATTTTATCTCTCTCAAACAAGTCAATACAAGCCTCGTCAACTGCATTAAAAACAATAGTTTTTGAATTTTTTTTATCAGCAATGTCTTTTGCTAAGTAAAATAGCGGAAATTTGACCTTATCAATCTCCGCAAATTCAAGTTGTTTTAAAGCTATTAAATCAAGATCATCAACGACATTTGTAGCATCTTTTGTATCCATAATTGCATTTGCAATATGAATTTGCATATTTGGTTTTGACAAAAGAGCCAGCATTGAATTATCAAGAAGCTTTACCAAACCATGAATGACAGACTGTGGTTGAATTATCGCACTTACTTTATCAAAATTAAAAAATCTTTTTGCTTCCAAATACTCAATTCCTTTGTTGACCATTGTGGCAGAATCAATTGTTATTTTTTTACCCATTTTCCAGTTTGGATGTTTTAGAGCATCAGAAAATTTTATTTTTGATTTATCAATATCTTTTCTAAAAAAAGGCCCTCCTGATGCTGTAATTACAATCTCTTTTATGTTTTGTACTCCGCACCAATTAAACATCTGATAAATTACGCCATTTTCTGAATCAATTGGGGTGATTTTTACCTCATATTCTTTTGCTTTTTTAAAAAATTCTTCATGAAAAATTATGATTGTTTCTTTATTTGCAATCGACATCAAGCGAGCTTTTTCAAGAAATTTCATTGAATAAAACACCCCATCAAATCCAGATAAAGCAGACACAACTATGTCTATTTTATCATCAAGACTGTCAAAAAAATGCTCAAAATCATCTTCCTTTGCACAAAATAAATTTTTGCAACTATATTTTTGACCTTGTTGTTTTAAAAGAGCCGAATTGCTGTTGCAAGCTAGAGCAACAACATCAAATTTGTCTTTAAACTTATCAATTACTTCCAAAGTTTGTGTGCCAATACTTCCAGTTGAACCAAGAATTGCAATTGTTTTTTTCCTATACGCCGACTCCATTTCAATCTCTAAACTCAAAGCAAATACAATATAGAATTAAAAATGTAAAAGACAAATAATTTAACTTAATCACTATTGATGCAGTGGCTGAAAACTATTAGGTAGTCTAGCCTTAAATTTGACAATTAAATGATTTTTATAAAACTATCTTGAATGAAATAGAAATACAACAATATGTCTAAGGAATATATTCCATCAAAATTACCATATAAAAACATAG
>CAXNCX010000002.1:0-29239 GCA_964201065.1 Candidatus Deianiraeaceae bacterium
GGAATTGAAACTTTAGGAGGTAAATTTGAGCCAATTATTCAAAAAAACACACCACTGCCAGCAGTTGCATCAGAAATATTTTCAACTTTTTACGACAATCAAACAGCTACACTAATTAATATATATCAAGGCGACAGACCTTTTGTTGCAGATTGTAAGTTAATTGGTGCTTTTAAAATTAAAGACATACCTTTAATGAAGGCTAGAGAACCACAGATTAAAATTACTTTTCAAATTGATGCAGATGGACTTTTGACTGTTTCGGCACTAGAGAAGAAAACGGGCGTTTCACAGTCGGTGGAGATTAAACCAATGTTTGACATGACTCTTGATGATGTTGTTAAAATTAGAGAAAAAGCATCTGCAAACAGAGATGCAGATATAAAAAAACTTTCAATTATTAGCTCACATGACAAAGCAAAAGAATTAATTTATTATGTTAACAAAGCAAATAAAGAGTTTTTGGAAATATTCAAGCCTTTTCAAAAAGAAATATCAGAAAATATTAAAAAACTTGAAATAGGCATAGAAGAAGATGTTGATCTTACAGAAATTAACTCAGAATTTGAAATTTTTTTGATACCGTTGTTTGAAGAAATGACTAGAGAGGCTTTAATTAAAGGGTCTGTTAATTAATTTTATTAATTTCTTGCATATAATGTATTTTAAGTTTTATACTAATACCTCCTTTAACCTATTTGGATGTCGTGCTTTTTAGTGCGATGTTCGTTTTTTTAAAATCAACCCGAAATCTTTTTATATCATTTTCAATGACCAATCTTAAATACTTGCAAAAAGAGCGGTAGATTTTTTAATTAATTGTGTTTTAATCTAACATCTTGTGAGTTTATCACAAGAAATAATAGCTTAAATATCATTTTGTATTTATTTATAAATGGAAATATTTGCGTTGAAATAACGCAAATATTTTTAGTAAGGCTTTCTAGACAAGCCCATGTCTCTTGATAATACTTGTGAGTCATAAATTTCGATATAGCGTCGAGACTGTATTTGTTTTTTTATTTTATTTAGTTTTTGCATTTTTTTTAAGTCATCTCTGTCTCTTTGTAATAAAAAATTCCAATTGTGCATTTTGAACGCAATAATTGCTAAAATTAATTTTTTTAATCTAGGTGGCAATTTATTAAGATTTATCCCTTTTAACATTGATAGATCAGGTGAATAAACATCTGCCAGTAATTTTTTAAGTGCAATTAGTATTCTTTTAATTTGAGGCATGGAAAGTCCTTTTTGAAATAGCTCATCAAGTTTATTCCCAAGAATTTTCATGACAACAGTTCCTTTAAATAAATTCATAGCCATTTCTTTATGCTTTAAAATCTCTGCTTTTTTTAAACTTTCTCTGTATTCTCTTAGGTAGTTAAGGTCAATTGATCCAAGTCCAGCTCCAATACAAAGAGTTACTTCTTCTCTTTGTAAGGCTAAGTTTGGCTTTCTAAGTAAGCTAAATTCAAGGGTATTTTTACGAGTATTGTACAGCATTAAAAAAGAGATATTTTTTTATTTAAAATTATCCTTGCAAAAAACATAATTAGTTTCAAGAATTATCTAGATTAAGTAAAAGAGCATTAAATAAAAAGAATGTGCTAATAAAATTATATTACTTATCTCCTAATTAAATTATAAATTAAATCAATATGTTTAACATTTTTAAAAATAGTATAGATTTCGGAAACGGCAAATCTATCACAATCGAAACAGGATATGTGGCAAGACAATGCCAAGGTTCTGTAACCGTTTCTTATGGTAAAACAACAATTCTTGCAACTGTTTGTTTTGAAAATAAAGACTCAAAAGATGTTGATTTCTTTCCAATGTCTGTAAATTATATCGAAAAACATTACGCAGCAGGTAAAATTCCTGGTGGTTTTATGAAAAAAGAAACAAAACCATCAGACAGAGAAATATTAATTTCTAGATTAATTGATAGATCTTTGCGTCCAATGTTTAAAAATAACTTTTACCGCAATGTAAATATAATGTGCAATCTTTTGTCTTACGATGGAGAACATGAACCAGAAATACCAGCAATGATTGCAGCTTCAATTGCTTTGAAATTTTCTGGTCTTCCAATTAAAAGCTCCATAGGTGCAACAAGAGTAGGGTATGTTGATGGTAAAGTTGTTATAAATCCATCATACAAAGAAATTGCAAAAAGTGAATTGGATTTAGTTGTATCAGGGGATCAAAACTCCGTTGTAATGGTTGAATCTACTGCAAACTTACTTGATGAAGAAAAAATGCTAGAAGCGATATGGGAAGGTCAAAAACAATGTGCTGTTATTTCTAATGCAATTGATTCTTTTGCAAAAATAATAAATATAAAAGAAATTTCATATGAACCTATGGATTATAAAAACATTATAAAAATAATGGAATCTTTAAATACAGATATTAAAAAGGCAATTAAAATTAAAGATAAGGCAAATAGAAATGATGCTATAGAGCTTATAAATAAAAAAGCTGTCGAAATTACAAAGTCTAAAATGCCAGATGCAACGGATGTTCAAATGAAGCTTGCTTTTGGTGAAATTTTAGAAAAATTAGTTAGACAAAATATCTTACAAAACAACGAAAGAATTGACGGAAGATCAATGGACGAAGTTAGACAGCTTGACACAAGAGTTAATGTATTGCCTATTGTGCACGGTTCAGCTCTTTTTACAAGAGGACAGACTCAGGTTTTAGGGCTAGTTACAATTGGAAATGATATGGATGAAAAATCTACAGAATCAATAACTGATCCGCTACAAAAAGAAAGCTTCATGTTAGACTATGTATTTAATGGTTTTTCAACAGGACTTCCACTTCCTCTAAAAGCACCAAGCAGAAGAGAGATAGGACATGGCAGACTCGCATACAGAGCTTTAAATCCAGTTTTACCTTCTAAGTCTGATTTTCCACATACAATAAGACTTGTATCAGAAATTTTAGAGTGTGATGGTTCAACTTCAATGGGTACTGTTTGTGCAGGATCTATGGCTTTAATGGTTGCAGGTGTTCCAACACTTGGTCAAGTCGGTGGAATTGCAATGGGTCTTATTAAAGAAGGTGAAAAATATAACATTTTAACTGATATTATGGCTGATGAAGATCATTTAGGCGATATGGACTTTAAAGTTGCAGGAACGACAACTGGAATTACCGCATTGCAAATGGATTTAAAAATTGATGGAATTAGTAAAGAGATAATGAAAGAAGCTCTTGAAAATGCAAAGGTTGCAAGAATTAAAATCATAAACAAAATGAACGATGCAATCGACAGGCCTGAAGTATTTCAAAAAGGCGTTTCAAATGCAAGAATATCACATGACGGGGCATCTTCATACAAACCTTCACGGAATACTGGTGGACATAGTGGGTCTTATAAATCGAAATATGCTTCCTCTGGTGACAAACCATTTTCACACACTGAACACTCTCATGAAACAAAATCACATGAACCAAGATCACATGAATCTCAAGATGATAGATTTGAAGTAGGTAAGTTTTATCAAGCAAAGGTGTTAAAAATCTCTACATCTGGTATTTATGTGTCATGTAATGGTGTAAAATCTTTGATTGAATTTAATAATATTATTGGATTTGATGGGGATATACAAAATTTAACAAAAAAAATAGACGAAGATACTGTAATTGGTGTTAGATGTAATGAAATAGAAGGCAGAACTCCAGTATTTTCGACAAAATTAGACACTTTAAGATCTTTTAGTGGTCAAAAAGATTCAAGATATGAAAAAAGAGAACACGGAGGAAGAGATTACAACAGAGGAGAATATGGAAGAGAATCTAGAAATAACTATCATGGAGGTGGAAAGAGATATTCATCTGATAGAAAATACGACGATAGATATACAAATAGAGACGACAGAAATAGCAAACCACAGAAAAAGAGAGGATTCATTGCTCGTTTATTAAGGTTGAAATGAAGTTAATTGAAAAAATTTTCACAACTTTTAATGAGCAAAATCCAAATCCAGTAGGTGAGTTATTTTTTATTAATGATTTTACCTTGCTTGTTGCTATTGTGCTTTCTGCGCAAATGACCGATGTTGGTGTAAATAAAGTAACTACTAAATTATTTCTAAACTGTAAAACACCAGCTGATTTTATCAATCTAGGAATTGATAAACTAACAGAAAGTTTAAGTAGTATAAATTACTATAAAACAAAAGCAAAACATGTCTTTGAACTCTCAAAAATATTAAATGAAAAATCTATTCCAAATAATTTTGACGAATTAATTAACCTTCCGGGAGTTGGTCAAAAAACAGCAAATGTATTTTTAAATGCAGCTTTTCACATGCCATATATTGGCGTTGATACGCATGTGGCAAGAGTTTCTCAAAGACTTGGCATTACAACAGAAAACAACTTACTTAAAATTGAAAAAGATTTAATGAAGAAAATTCCAAAAGAATACATCCTAAATGCACACAAGTGGTTAGTTTTGCATGGTAGATATATTTGCAAGGCCACAAAACCAAAGTGCTCTGAGTGTTTAGTAAAAGAATACTGTAAGTATAAAAATAAAAATGTTGAAGGTTGAAATATACACAGATGGTGCATGCAAAGGCAATCCGGGTCGTGGTGGCTGGGGTGCAATTTTGATTTGCATGAATAGAAAAAAAATCCTTAATGGTTCAAAAGAGCTGTCCACGAACAACGAAATGGAGCTAACTGCTGTTGTTGAAGCTTTGAATTCCATTAAAAATCCATGTGAAATCACTCTTTACACAGACAGTAAATATGTTGTAGAGGGAGTAAATTCTTGGAGACACAGTTGGAAGCAAAATAATTGGAAAAATTCTCAAAAAAAGCAAATTGCAAACTACGATCTTTGGTTAAAATGCGATGAATTAGTAGAAAAGCTAAATCCAAAACTTGTTTGGGTTAAAGGTCATAATGGTAATTTTTTTAATGAAGAAGTTGACAAAATTGCAAGCAATGCTTGTTCTTAAATAAAGCGAAATTTAATTTTAAAAATATGTCAATTCCAACTTATCAAGATTTGTTTTTAGTAGTTCTAAAAACTATGTCAAATCGAAAATTATTTAAAAGAAAAGACATTCACTCACTGCTTGAGCCATTGATATTAAAGGAATACAAAGTCTCAACTCAAGACAATGTTGTGATGGGAAATGGTTTGACGAAAATTTGTGACAGACTTGGATGGGCAATGACATTTTTAACAAAAGCAGAGTATATTGAAAAAGACATTACCGAAAGTTTTTCTTATAAAATAACAGACTTAGGCTTGAATGCACTTGAAGATGTGACAAAAAATAATAAAATTTTAAATGAAAAATATTTAAAAGAAAACTCTCCAAATTACCTAAAAAATTGGTCTGTTAATGTCGTGGATGTCAAATCAAATGACTCAGAAAATCAAAGCTTGGAAGAAGAATTTAACCTTGAAAATGCAATTGATGAAATTAAACAAGACACAGAAGCCAAATTTATTACTACGCTAAGGTCAATGGATTGGTTTGATTTTGAAGACTTTTGTGCAAAACTGGTTGAAAAAATGGGATATGGCGTTGCAGCGAAACGACTCATTAGAGTAAAAGACGGAGGGATAGATGGCACAATTTATAACGATGAACTTGGACTTAAAGACAAAATTTATATTCAAGCAAAAAGATACAACGAAGATAACACCGTTTCATCTAAAGATTTACAGGCTTTTTTGCATATTTTGTCAAAACAAAAAGCAAAAGGTATTTTTATTACAACATCAAAATTTTCAAAAGAGGCATTGTCGGTTGCTGATGATGACAGAAAATCAGGCAACATAGCATTAATTGACTACAAAGAATTAATCAGACTTTCGTCAAAATACAAATGCGGATTTAGAGTTAAAACAACAGTTGAAATTTTAGAGGTTGATTTGTAAGCGGGGTTTTGTTGGGTTTGGTTATTATAACTGTCTATGCAAATAGATAAATTTCACCACTCAACCCACTTTGGATGTCGGTAAACAGTGTAGTTAATTGCTGTCCGTTTTCATGTTTATTTGTTTCATCAAAAACTATCACATCCCTTATTCTATCTCTAGTTTGAGAATATTGATAATTTTAATAGCTTTTTCAAAATGATCTAATTTATGATTTATAATCCACCATGTTGCAACTTTCATTAACAATGCTGGATTATCATTTTTATTCTTAAAAAACACATAAAAAGATACATTAACATTTAAGCCTTTTTGATTAATTTTTTTATTACAAATATCTATCATCTGTAATTTTATTTTAATGTCCATATCATTACTTTTTTTAATCGTTTTTTACATCTTCTCTGCTTATAGAGAAGGATGTTTTATTTTCACTGTTTTTCTTGGTTTTGTGCTGAATTGGGTTTATGGATTGTTTGATTTTCTAGTAAAGCTTCAGCAACTTATAAAATCACTTTCCTATAAGTTATGCTTACTCTTCTGTTTTTGATGTTTGACTTTCTTTGAGGAATTGAATGTTTCCATTTATATCTTACCTCGCCTTGAAATGTTAAAAGGCTTCTCGGTTCTAAAATAATTGAATGTTTGGTGTTATCTTTCTCTAAAATCATCTCGCAAGATTCAAGAAGACTTAAGGAGCAAATCGTATCACTAAAGCAAGGAACGCAATCGATGTGTGGCGTTATTCCTTGCCCTAATAGGTATTCATTAACGATAACTTGGTCAAAATTTGCTAGAATTTGAAGCCAATCGGGAATGTTTCCAATTTTTAAATCAAGAGTTATTCTGCGAGTTTTGTAGTCGTATTTATAGCCGTAATGTTGAACTCTTCTTTTAAGGTCGGAAAGCCAAGGTTGATTATCAATTTGAGTAATGAAGAACTGCTCTTGTTCTGTAGTAATGTAGTTTCTAGTGTAGGTTAAGCCTTGTATTTTGGGAATTTCACTTGTAAACAAATCCATATACTATTCAAATACTATCGTTATCAAGTCATCATTTTTAGAAATGGCACTCTCATCCTCATTAGTCATTGTATGAACATAATCTTTAAAAATCAAGGGATTGAATTTGTAAATAGTATAGCGTTTGTATTTTGCTTCAGTTCCAGCCTCTTCAATTTGAAAAGCTCCTTGATAATATGGGCTATCAACAATTGAAACAATCACCTTTCCACGATAAGATAAAAGAGACTTAGCGGATTTTAAGAAGTCTCTAAGTAATACAAAGTTTGGATTTCTACCTTGAATCGGTTCACGGCTTCCAGTGTGCGGAAATTGAAATATGATGTTATTAAAAGTCTGTCCTGCAAAATCTTTATGAATTTGAGTTGCGTCTGTTTTGCAAAATAACTTTACTTCAAGTTGTTGTAATAATGATATATTCTTCTTGGTCAAGTCCACAAACTCATTTTGAGCTTCATTCGTTGTTGCAACGATATTATAAGGATTTCTTAGTTGTTTTGTAATTGATAGACAAAAGCTAAAATTACCTTCGCCGACAAATAAAGTTTTACCCTGTGCAACTGCGTTTACAAAGTCAAAGGCTTGTTTAGATTTATTAATCATGCTACCTTCTTGAAGCTTTTTTAAAACATATTGCCTATAACTATCATCCCTTCCACCACTTGTAAAAATGTCTATAGTGTGGCCGTCTGGGTCTTTTCCTGTTCTTGCCAAAGTGTTAAAAAGTTGTGTTAAAAAATTGTTTTGATGTAATTTCGTTATTCATACAGTTAAAAATAGTTCTTATTCTGTATAAATGAAAAAAGTTTGTGTGTAAGCAGAAAGTCAGATTTTTTTTATCAATTTTGTAGAATTTTCTTTGATGTTTTTGAATAAATAACTGCCACTAACAATTGCGTCCGCGCCTTTTTCATAAACAAGCTGAGCGTTGTCTGCGTTTACGCCGCCGTCTACATAAACTTGGCATTTGGGATTAATTGCTTTAATTTCTTTAATTTTATCAAGACAGTCCAGTATTAAAGTTTGACCAGATTTTCCGGGAAATACACTCATAACTAATGCTGAATCAATTTGAGCTACAATATTAGGCTTTATAGATGAGATTGTAGTGCTTGGATTTATCGCGAGCCCAGATAATTTAGATTTAGACTTGACTAATTCTATAAGATTTTGATGATTTATATCTAATTCTGCGTGCCATGTGATTAAATCACTACCGTTGTTAAGGAAATTCTCAATATGTTTTTCAGGGTTGGTGACCATAAGATGAGTATCAATGATGATTTCAGGGAATTTAGCTTTAATTTGCTTTAATAAGTCGCATCCAAATGTTATATTGTTTACAAAGTGTCCATCCATGATATCAAAATGTATATTATTTATGTTTTCTGCAATAAGTAACCTGATTTCACTTTCTAAATTCAGCATGTCTGCTGATAAAATTGATGCAGTTATCACATTAACAAGATTAATTAACTAAGCATGCTATAATAAAAATATAAACACAAGAAAAAATAATTTATTGTTCTTAAAAAACTTTCTTTTATTTTAAATTTTTTAAGAGAATATAAATTTGTAGACCTTAAGAGAATATGGAAATTTTTTTTGCTTCTGACCATGCAGGATTTGATTTAAAAAATCAGATTATTTTAAACTTAAACACTTCTGGATTTAATGTTAAAGATTTTGGTACAAATAATTTGGAATCTTGTAGCTATAGTGATTATGCAAAATTAATGCTTAATGAATTAGCCAAACTTCAATCAGAAGACCCTGCAACAAAGGTTGAAAACTTTGGAATATTAATATGTGGCAGTGGAATTGGAATGTCTATGGTTGCAAATAGGTATCGGAAGATCAGAGCAGCCTTGTGTCATAATCTAGAGACTGCGAAACTTTCAAGACAACACAACAATGGTAATGTTTTGTGTCTTGGTGCAAGGCAGATAGAACAAAATTTAGGGATTGAGATGGTGAATATCTTTTTAAAAACTAACTTTGAGGGTGACAGGCACGCAAAAAGATTAAATTTTTAATTACTCACTTATAAAATTGAACGAGGATGTGTTTGTTTTAAATCTGATTATCTTGTTTTTGTCTATAGCTACGGCGGATTTTGGTTTTCTACCTGCTTTTGTCATTTTTAAGAAAAAACAAGGAGACTCTTCAAGATTTATATTATGAGTCTTTAAAACATCGACAAGAGCTTGGAATTTTAGATTACCAGGCTTAGGCTTGTCTCTGTAATTTTGCAATTTATGTGTTTGAAGGTAAGCCTCTGATTCTTTAATGGCGTTTAATAAATCAATATCTTTTGATGTCAAACTTTTTAGTTGACTTTTTACTGAATTTAAAAAATCAACAGCATCTTTAGATATTTTTTCTTTCTTAGTAGCCTTTTCTATGTCTTCTTTGGTTAAAAAGCTTAAAAGATGTTTTATGATAACAAGTCTTGATTCGTTGTGTTTATGGGTCATAATTTTAGAGTTTTTAACACTTCTGCCAAAATCTGAAGCGTCTATTTTTAAGTCTCCGAATTTTTTATCTGTAATGCCTAATAAAATATGTTTTATGTCATTGAATATTTTCTTAATATCTCCAAAGTTGTTTGCTGTTAACTCTATTTTTGATAGCTCAATAAATATAGGCTCTTTGGCAAATGGAGTTTTTTTGTGTAGACGGATAAAGCTTGCAATGTCTTTTGATAGTATTTCTCTTGCTATAGTAATATATTTTTCAATACGATAAGGTCTATTAAGAAGAGTTTTGTCTCCAAATTTATCATACATGTATATTGCATATAAAGCTGCGTAGAGTTTTTTAGTTGATTTTAAAAAAGTAGTAATTTTAGTACCATTTTCAAGCAAAATTTGAAACGAATGTGTTTTAAAAACAATTCGATTGGCTTTATATTTTTCTATAAAATGATCGACACAGGGTTTTACATGAGAAAATTTTTTCTCTAGTTTGTTTGTCATCGTTTTGTATTTCTCAGACACATCACGATTTGAGATTCTGTTAATGTTGACTCTATTTTCCATATTATTTATAGCTTACATATTAAATTTAACATAATAAAAAATTTAGTCAAGCAAGAATATTTTTTTTGTTTCTTTTTCGCTAATAATCTTTTTAAGACCCTTATTTTTAGTGTCTTTGCATTAAATAAAAAAATTTCTTAAAATTTAATTTTATCGAATCATAATAAAATTAAGATTAATTTATTTTTATAAAAATGACGGGTCTTGTCGTGTTTTGCGATGATTTTAGAGTAAAAGACAACTCAGCATTGTTTTATGCAACTCAAAAACATGAAAAAGTTATACTTCTTTATATTTTTGATAAAAATTATATCGGAAGAGATTTGGGACTGGGCTATAAAAGTTTTCTGTATTGCACATTGAAAAGTTTTTCCACTCTTTTACAAAAAGATTACAATGCAAAGTTAATTATAAGGGAAGGATTAAGTGATGATGTTATTTCCGAAATAGTTGAGAAACATGGAGTCTCTTGTATTTACAAGTCTGAGTCTTATGATTATTTTCAGTTTAAGCAAGAACAAGAATTAAAGGAAAAATTTAAAGATAAAATTCAATTTTTTAAAGGTAAAACGCTATTTCATCCAAATGAAATAAAAACAAACGAAGGAAATCACTTTAAAATATACACTCCTTTTTATAAATCTTGTATTGTAAATAGAAAAAAAATAGAAGAAACATTACCTGAGCCGACCCAAATTAATGCTATAAACAACATTGATTCTTTGTCAGTCGAAGACTTAGGTTTAAAAAATGATTTAACTCAAAATATTCAGAGTATTTATGAATTTGATTATGAAAAAATTACAAACAACGCGCAAGATTTTTTAAAAAATAAAATAAAGTCTTATGAAGAAAATCGCAACATTCCTTCATTGGATGCTACTTCAAAATTTTCACCTTATTTTAGAGTTGGTATTTTGAGTCCAAGAATGATATACAATGCTGCACAATTTTATTTTAATACTGAAAAATTTATATCTGAAATAATATGGAGAGAGTTTGCTTGTCATGTTGGTTTTTTTTATCAAGATATTCATAAAAAGACTTTTAAACAAAACTATAATAACTTTGAATTTGATGATAATAAATACTTTTACAATGCTTGGAAAAATGGAGAAACTGGCTTTGATTTTGTTGATGCAGGCATGAAAGAACTTGTTGCCACAGGAAATATGCACAATAGAGTTAGAATGGTTGTTGCTTCTTGTTTGATAAAAGACTTACTAATTAACTGGAGACTGGGTGAGGAGTTTTTTTGGGAATATCTAGTTGATGCAGATCCAATTGTAAACCCTTTTTCTTGGCAATGGGTTTTTGGCAGTGGTTTTGACGGTGCACCTTATTTTAGAATATTTAACCCAGACCTTCAACTTCAAAGATTTGATCCTAATAGAATGTATTGTAAAAAATGGCTAGGTAATATTGTTTCTTTAAAAAAGCCAATTGTAGATCGTAAAATTCAAAAAAACATCATTCTCTCAAGATATAGAGCGGTTAATTAAATTAATTTTTTTATTATAATTTTTAAATTTTGGCAGCTTAACTTGATTTTAAAAAACAAAACCTTTTGTTCTTATCGTTAAATTGTTTTTATGTTTAAAAAGCGTGCCATTTCAAGTTTGTTGCTTGCCGTTAGTTTTATTTTTACTTTTATTGGTTGTGGTTTGTTTTATTTAACACAAAATGTATCTCAGCCTTTTTCAAAAGTTGATCCTTTGTTTATTCTAATTAGCTTGTTAGCTTTTTATATGATGTATGTGGGTTTTTTTAATGGTAAAAAAGATCTTAATGTCCTGATAGACAAAGTAACTGAAGTTGTTTTTGACAACTGTGTAGTTCAAATGATATTAATTTTTCTTCTTTCAGGAGTTTTTGGCAGCATTACATCAAACATAGGATCAAGCCAAAGTTTGACAAATTTTTTACTTAATCTGTTGCCGGCTAATGCTATTTTACTTGGTGTTTTTATTTCATCAGCTGCGATTGCAACAGCAATGGGAACATCTTTGAGTACAGTTGCTATTATGGGTCCTGTTGCTTTGTCTTTACAAAATGTTGCAAGCCCTATTTATCTTGCATCAGCTGTAATAAGTGGGGCATACTTTGGGGATAATGTATCATTAATTTCTGATACAACTATTGCCGCCGCAAATGTAACAGGCTCAGACATAATAAAAAAGTTTAAGCTTAATTTTAAGTTATCCATTTTTCCGTTTTTCATGGTATGTGTGATTATGCTTTTACAAGGACAAAATTCAAACGAAGTTGTTACTATGAACAATTTTAATATTTTATTGATAATGCCTTATATATTAGTTGTTGTGCTTGGAATGTGCAACATTAATGTTATATCAGTTTTGTTAATTGGAATTCTTAACGCAACAATGCTAGCTTTATTTAGGGGCATGTCATTAACAAATTTATCAGTTTTTTCTACTCAAGGTTTGTTAAGCTTAGCGGAGCTTAATACATTTGTGATTTTAATTTCTTTTTTAAGTACAATGATTAAAATTGAAGGAGGATTTGAAATTATTGAGTATAAAATTTCACAGTATTTTGACAATAAAAGCTCCAATCGTTTAGCCGTGATATTGGTATTTATAATACTTTTAATTAACAATTTAATTATGGCTAACAATACAATAGCAATAATATTAACCGGTGCTTTGATTAAAAAAATATTTGACACAGCAAAAACTCCAACTCATGTTGCTGGTGCAATTACAGACAATTTTTCATGCGGTGTGCATGGACTTTTGCCTCATGCACCTCAGGTTTTACTTGCCGCAAGTATTTTTAACATAGGCATATTTGAAGTTGTCAGGCATTCATATTACTGTATATTTTTAACCACTACAACTTTTATTTACTTCATGTTTAAAAAACATTAATCGTTTCCTTATTTTATCGCAATTTTACACAAATTGCTCAAGATTTTTTTATTATTAGACAAATAAGACAATGTTGCAAATTCATAACATTCCTTAGAATCACATTGAATATTTGTCGAATTTGACGCTGAGGAGTCTGTTTTATCTTCGTTTGTGCAATTAACATTAGATGTTGAAAAAAGAGAAAACAACGGTATAAAAAACAACATAGGCTAAAATCTAAAAAAGATATATTATATACTTAAAAAAATAAGTCAAGGCGAGGTTTGTAAAAAAATAGACAAAACTTGCATAAGTTTTTTTTGTGATCTATAATTTATTTAATTTTTTATGCAAAACAACAACAATGTATATAGTGCATTTTTTACACAAGGAATCTCTCCACGACTTACGCTTGAATTTGTAGAATATCTTACAACATTGTTGTCAGGAGTGATAGCAAATCCAGATCAAATACCTCAATCTTTAGATAATCATGTGGACTTAATACCTGGACTGAGTCGAATAGGAGTATATCTGGGACAAAACGGACAGCAAATTGATATGAATTTCGATGAATTTGCACCAAATGATAATAATGTCATAGAGACTGTAAACTTTCTCCTTGTTTTGTTAAACCAAGAGCACATACTTCTAAGCAATCAAGAAGAACAGACAAATAATCAAAATCAACAAGCACCAATGCGAATTAACTTATTAGCTTCTTTTGAATATATGATGCGTGAACAAAATTTTGACACCTCAAGCCACGGTCTTGTTAGATATAATCAAGAAAAACCAACTATTCCAGAATTATTGCAAGGTCAGTATATTTTTGGTGTCGATCTTACAGAAAAACTAAACAATATGCAAAACATAGAATATAGCATTTTACAAGATAATCAAAATATAAATAACACCGAACTTTATAATAATTACACTAAAGGAATTTTGTCTAAATTTTGTACAGACAATAACTTATGTGATGATTTTAACAAATTTTCAGCTAATCTTGATGATCATAGAATTGTGCACTCAGATCACAAAAATTATTTAAAAATCAATTATATAGTAGATTACTGTAGAAAACTTGGAATTGATAGCGAAAAAGCAAAAAATATTTTGGCTGATATTGTTGATGGGGTTTATAATGTAAACGATGGTTGTCAGGCAAATATTGGAAATAAAATTACAAAACTTGCTTTAGAGTGTTATATGGAAAAAAACAATATACAAAACAAAGAATCTGTTGCTATTATGCTTGGTGCTATTTATAATAATATTTGGCCACTTATACAAAATTCAGCTGATTTACAAAATGGCAGTAGAAATGACTTGCTAGGATTAAATACAAACGGCTTATATAAATTGTCTGCATTTGAAAATGCTAGTTTTAAATTAGATAGACTGCATGAGTTTATGGAGACTGGAATTCGCAAGTATGAACTTTTAAACAGTTTAGATTTTTACAAAAATCTTACTACGACTGGAATCCATGAAATAGACGGTCTTTTAGAATCAGGAGAATTGGAAGAATCTAAATCAAATACTTTGTAATTAATTCACCAACAAAAAACAATACTTCACTTTTAAAAATTTATTTGGATAATAAAAGTGAAGTTTTTTCTAAATGACAGAGTATCTACCACTTGCAAGAAAATATAGACCAAAAACACTTAAAGATTTACATGGTCAAGATGTATTAAGAGATGTTTTTACTGCTGGCATTGAAAGTGGAAATTTACATCATGCTTTTTTGTTTTATGGAACAAGAGGCGTTGGAAAAACAACAACTGCTAGAATTTTAGCTTTAAGTTTAAATTGTCAAAAATCTGATAAACCAACTGCAGACCCATGTCTTGAATGCAAGGCTTGTAAGGCAACTCTTAGCAATACAAATCCTGACATAATAGAGTTTGACGCAGCTAGTAACACAGGCGTTGATTCTATTCGCAGAATTATTGAAGAATGCAGGTATCCAAATTCTTTTTGTCGTTATAAAATATACATTATTGATGAGGTTCATATGCTTTCAAATTCTGCTTTTAATGCGTTTTTAAAACTTCTTGAAGAGCCACCACTAAATGTTAAATTTATTTTTGCCACAACAGAAGTTAAAAAAATTCCAATGACAATTCTATCTCGTTGTCAAAAATTTATGCTAAATTCAGCTAGCTCAGATATAATTAAAACATATCTTACGGATATTTATAAAAAAGAAGGATATGAATTTGATGAAAAAGCTTTAGATATAATTGCAAAATATGCAAATGGATCTTTTAGAGATTCTTTATCTTTGTCAGAAACGGTCCTTATGCACTCAGGATATAAAAAAATTACTCATGACATTGCACAAAAAGTTCTTGCAATACCAAATGAAGAAATTTATTTTGAGTTGTTTAAAGATCTTGTACACGCTAATGTAAAAGACGCTTTAAATATATTTGAAAAAGTAAAAGATTTTTCTGCGTCTGAGCTTATTAATGGATTGATGTTTTTGATAAATGAAGCTATGATTGCTATAGCGGTCAAAGAAAATATAGATCCAAAAATAGATGAATTAATTCAAAATGGAACTATTAATATGCCAAAGTTACATATTTTTTGGGATGTATGTATTCAATGTTTAGAAAGTCTTAGAGTTTATCAAAATAGTAACTTAATTCAAGTGTTTATTATTCGTGTTTGTTATGCAATTAACATGCCAACAGTTGCTGATGTGACAAAAATGCTTGAAGATGACTCGGTTGAGAAAATTTTACAAAGCTTTCCAGGTAGCAGGATTTTGTCATAATTATTTCTGGATTGGAATTATCATGGACAAAAAACCACAAAAAACAACAACAAAACTCTCATACAACTTCAATCTTACCAACACAAAAAATAAGTATCTCTGTATTTATCTTTTTTACAATCTTCTGCTACCATTTTTCTAAACTGACTCCATAAATTTTGAATTTTTGCATGTCGCCATACATCAGGATGACCATCACAATTGTATTTTTCAATATCAGAACCCGACCATGAAGCATCAAAAGCCGGAAGATTTTTCACAGGTTCGCTATTGCCGTAAGAATCTGTGCTAAAAAACCAACCATCTTGAAAAACTGCCTTTACATTTACCCTAACAACGCTTCCTTGCGATAAAACATGTTTTAAACTTTTACAAATATCTTGATTAACCGAAAAATTTGAAAAATAGTCTTCTTTTTTAAACTCATATCTAATATCAACAATGCCAGATTTATTTTTAAGTATTGTTATTTTTTCTAGCACAGATTCTTTTTTAATAGCTTCTTTTTTTTCACCTCCTGAAAATATACCAACTAATATAAGCAAGATAATTAACGATAAGCCGTATTCTAAGATCTTCATATTTATAAAATCGTTACATTTTTCTAACACTACATGAAAATATAAAAATCAAATTATTTTCGCATAGCCGTACAAGTTAATACAACCTACCTGTTTTTTTAAGTACTTTTTTTACAATTTCATTGCAGTGTTGTTCATAAATTGGTAACACAACCATAGCATAAGTTGTATATCCCTCTATAAGATCATATTTCCATAAATCCTTACAGCTTCTAACTGAAATAGCATTAAATTTTAATTTTTTACCAGATTGTATAATATTAATTAATTCTAAAAGTTTTGTATTATTTTTATCATATTGCTTTATATCTTCAATAGCTTCATTAAGATTTACATCTTCGCTATCACATTCATGTTTCCATGGCAAACATTTTATAGTTTCTTTAAAATGTTCAAAAATTTCGCTGTGACCATCGCAAATTTCCTTATCAGGGAAGCATTCAATATAGTTTTTATAATTTTTGTAGAATAAACCGCCAACTGTCCAGTATGTTTTATCATCTTCATTATAATTCATTAAAATATCAAACTGATTTTTTTCAATCTCATCCCTAAACTCAGGATTTTCTTTTATCATTTTATCGATGTTTTTAGGGAATTGATATATATATATCAATTGATCGGCTATTGATCGCATTGTACCACATTCATGCTTATTGCAATAATCATTTTTCTTCTTGCTGAGAATAGTTGATTTCTTCTCAATCTTTGGATTGAATACATGTTTTGCAAAGCAAATATTTGAATTAATCAAGAATATGCACAAAATCAGGTAATTGTTCCATTTCACAATGACAACCTTTTTTCTTTTTTGAATTAAGCCAATCAAATTGTTCATCATCAATTGCAAAGATTTTACCATCCAGATCGACGTGATATTGAAAGGGATTTTTTGAATTTGGATTATGGTACCAAACAAAATATTTACCACTGACATAATTCTGATTAGTTCTTGTATTTCGTAAAATTCTATCTCCTATATTAAAAGTCAAATTTCCCCCATTTAAAACTTTTAATGGTAGTTTATCTCCAGGCAGGGTAAAGTAATTGCATTCCGTAGAGTCCATTAGTAAAGCTTCTTGCTGTCTACGATTTTGCAATCCTCTTTTACCTGGCTTTAAAGAATCAACATCTGAACTGTGTTTTAAATCTTCAACTGCTAATAATAATGAATTTTTATCTTTTTTTATAACATAATCTGTTAAAAATTGCTTTTGATTTTTGCCCACTATTGATGTTGCACCGCCTACCCAACCATTAAATGAAGCAGATATTAAGGCAATTTTTTCATTAGGATTTAGTTTATTGTAAATATCGGTACTAGTATTTTTGTCGTATAAAAAGTTTTTTACAGCATTTTCACTAAGTTTTATGTTATATTGTGCTAATTTTTTAGCATCAACTTGAGATATTTTGGCATTACCAGTGCTAATATCATCAAAGCTTGGAATATTATCAGGAAAAACTTGCTGCCATTCACTTTGAGCTTCTGGTTTGTCCATATTGAATCCATAACCTACTGTTCTTTTCCTTTCTCCATCTAAATATACATAATTTTTAAAATTTTCTTCTCCATAAATAAATTTAAAAGTCTCTTGTTCGAAAATCTGCTTATCTGTAGAATATTGTAAGTCTAAATTATGCAAATTATTCCTAATAATTTCAACTTCACTTTTTTGATTACCATTATTTTGAGACTTCACACTATAATCCAACTCACCCTTTCTAAACATTTCCCAATGTCCCATTAATTAGTAAAATAGTTCTTGACATTTAAAAAGATTATGTATATAAAGTATATAAGAAATGATTAATAATAAAAATTATGGATATAGTTAGTGTTTTTCAAAAGTTCAAAACTCAAAAACAAGCTATAAAACATCTTGAGAAGGTTAGGTGGAATAAAAAACCAGTATGTCCATATTGTGGTTGTGTT
This sequence comes from Candidatus Deianiraeaceae bacterium, assembly GCA_964201065.1. Lineage (GTDB taxonomy): Bacteria > Pseudomonadota > Alphaproteobacteria > Rickettsiales > Deianiraeaceae > CAXNCX01. The sequence goes on from CAXNCX010000002.1 coordinate 18,162, forward strand.
GGAGCAACAAAAGTAAAGGAAAGCATAAGATACCACCACTGCGGAGCTTGTAATAAGCAATTTTCCGTTACCGTTAATACAATATTCCACGATACACGCTTGCCACTTCAAAAATGGTTGCTTGCTATTGCTATAATTACAAATGCAAAAAAAGGTATATCAAGCCGTGAACTTGCAAGACAACTTGATGTCAACAAAGATACAGCTTGGAGAATGCAAATGAAAATCCGTGAAGCTATGAAAGATAAAGAGCAGGCAACTTTATTTACAGGAATTGTAGAGTGTGATGAGTGTTATATTGGTGGTAAAAAGAAGAAAGGTGATAAGAAAAAAGATGACGATGATAACGATATTAATAAAAGAGGTCGTGGCACTGATAAACAAGGAGTAATTGGAGCAGTTGAGCGTGAAAGTGGGAAAGTTATAGCAAAAAAACAAGATAAATTCACATTTGAAGAATTAAAAGCTTTCTTAATACAAAATACAGATTTTGAAAAAGCTACTTTATACACAGATGACTTTACAGGATACAAGCCGTTCAAGAAAATTGTAAGCCACGCCGTTATTAACCACAGCAGAAAAGAGTATGCTAAAAATGGAATTCATACGAATACTATTGAAGGCTTTTGGGGGTTATTCAAAAGAGCAATAGTTGGTTCTTACCATAAATTAAGTGTAAAACACCTTGACGCATATATTCAAGAATGTTGTTTTAAATATAACAACAGAAATAATGCGAATATGTTTGATATGTTATTAATTAATTCTGTTAGATAGTATGCAAAATAAACGAAAAACAAGAGGGGGGGGGTGATAGCGAGTTTAGAGCTTATGTTTTTATTGAAAATTCACTAAAGGATTTAGGTTGGAATGTAAAAAATCCAAATAGATATGCAGATGGTGAAGTTTATAATCAAGGCGAATGCTTAAATAATGTAGCTATAAAAGAACATTTGCAAACAGTAAAACCTGAAAATGTTGTTATTGTAAAAACAAACACATTTTGGGTTATTGAAGCAAAGCCACAACATAAACAGTTAGAGCAAGCAATAAGAGAATGTAAAGACTATTGCAAACTTTTGAATAAACAAAAGATTTTAGCACCTCTTTTTAGTGCGGTCGTTGGAGATGATAATAATAGCTATATAGTCAAAAACTATTACTTTCATAATGGTGAATGGACTGAAATTGAAATAAACGGCAAAAAGACGACTGGATTTTTAGATAAGGAACTTGCAAGGGAGGTAATTGATAAAAACAATCCATATATAAAAGAACACGAAATAGCAGACGAAATTTATTATCAAAAAGCTATAAAGATTAATGAAATACTGCATAACGGCTCAATCAATAAAAATAATCGTGCTAGGGTTGTTGCAACAATGCTTTTAGCGTTGTTAAAGGATAGTTATATTAATCGTGAAAATAATTGTTTTTCAATGATTAATGAGTTAAATAGTAGAGCGGAAGAGGTATTATTTGAAAAAGGAAAAAGGGATTTCGCTCATTGCCTTTCAATCACGGTGCCACCAACGCCAGATAATCACATAAAATTTAGAAAAGCATTACTTGAAACAATGCAAGAATTAGATAGTATAAATATTCGTTCCGCAATGAATTCTGGAACTGATATTTTAGGAAGATTTTACGAGCAATTCTTAAAATATGGTAATGGCTCAAAAGAAATAGGAATTGTGTTAACACCACGCCATATAACAAAATTTGCAGTTGAAGTCTTGAATATAACAAGCAAAGATAAGGTTTTAGACCCTGCTTGTGGAACTGGTGGATTTTTAGTTTCTGCTTTTGACAAAGTAAAAAATGAAGTTGATGAAGAAGAGCTTGAAAAATTCAAAATTAATGGAATCTATGGAATAGAGCAAGACCCTGAGGTTGTTGCACTTGCACTTGTAAATATGATATTTAGAGGTGATGGACGCACAAATCTTGAGGAAGGAAATTGTTTTACAACCAATAAATTCAAAGATTTAAAGGTTTCAAAAGTTTTAATGAACCCACCTTTTGCACTCAAAAAAGGAGATGAAAAAGAGTATAAATTTATTGATTTCGCATTAGATAAAATGGAAAAAGGCGGATATTTGTTCGCCATAATTCCAAACTCAATAATGACTTCAAGTAGAGAATGTCTAACTTGGAGAAAGAAAATGTTAGAAAATAACACATTAAAAGCGGTTATTAAGCTTCCTGATGATTTGTTTTATCCTGTTAGCGTTTGTACTGTGGGAATTGTATTGCAAAAAGGAATAGCTCATAATTTTCAAAATAATGTTATTTTTGTAGACTTAATTGATGGTTTTTTAAAGAAAAAATCAGTAATGGTTAAAAAAAGTGATGGGAATATAATTGGTATGCAAGAAAATATAAAGTCGTTTATATATGCTAATACCAAAAATAACATTGCTAAAATTATAAAAACAACTCCAATTATCAATGACAAAGATTTAGAATGCTGTCCTGAAAGATTTTTAGACGAGGATTGGAGTTTATTTACAAAAGATTCTATCGTCAATGAAATGAAAAAAGTGATTAGAAATATAGTAAGTTTTGAAATTAATTGTGAAAATTATGTCTAAGATACCGTTGTCATCTTTATTTAAAGTTAATCGTTGTCAATCTGATAGTTTAGAGTCTTGCTCACTGGGTAATATTCCATTCATCACAAGTACAATACTGAATAATGGAGTTGAAAAAATGATTGAATTGGTCAATGAAAAGCATTTAATAAAAGATGTTCCTTGTATAGCAGTAAGCGGCTTTGGATTTGCTACTGTGCAAACAAAACCCTTCGTTGGTGCTGGTAATAATGGAGCTTATGTAAAAGCTTTAATACCTATTAAAAAAATGTCTATGATGGAATTAATTTACTACTCAGCACAAATAAATATGCAATCTTGGCGTTTTTCTTATGGAAGACTTGCGATAAAACAAAGGGTTGAACTGCTTGAATTAATTGAATTTAATCTTAGTAATAAAGAGGTTGAGGAAATTAAAAAAGAGTTAAGTTTGACCCTAGATAAAAGTTATAAGAAAGTGATAGGAAGTTAATTTAATTACTAATTAATGGGACATTGGGAAACATTTTTATAAAATTAACAACATGATTCAACTCATCAACCCTCGGAGTAATTCCTTTTCGAAGATATAAATTAAACTCTTTCTTGTAAATTGCGTTATAGATTTCTTTGGCGGAATAATCATAGTCCAATCCTCTTGTGATTAAATCCTCATAATCATTAAACATTTTTATTGCTCTTTCTTCAAACATAAATCAAAAAATTAGTTTGACTTTATGTTATGTATAAATATTTTTCTATGTAAGCAGAAAGTGAATAATAAGAAAAATTAAGATATTTTTAAATATTTTCTTGACTATTGATTAGTTAATAAATATTTTAAGTTAAATTTTTGATAAAAATGTCAATACAAAATAAATCTACAGAAATACTTAATTGGTTCGCTACATTATCTCAGGATAAAAAAATATCCAAAGATGTAATTAGTAAATGCCTTGAGGATGCTATAAAAAAAGCTTTATCAAAAAAATATCCAGACTCGGTAGAAAAAATAGGCGTTGATATGGACAAAACTTCCGGAGAAATGTCTCTTTATATAAATCTAGATGTTGTGGAAAATATTTCCAATCCGCATACTGAAATTGAATATAATAAGGCAAGTTTAAGAAACAAAGACATCAAAGTAGGGGATGTGTTGAAAAAGACTATTCCGTTTAATTTTAGTTTTTTTGAAATTAATGTTATTCGTGATGAATTGACAAAAAGTATAAGAAAAATTGAAACAGTACAACAGTATGAACTTTATAAGAATCGCCAAGGTGAACTTATTATGTGTACAGTTCAAAAAGTTGATCAAGATGGGTTGTTAGTAAAAATTGGATCAGAAGTTCAGGGTGCTATAAAAAAAGAACATCTGTGCAAGACAGACAGATTTAACATAGGGGATACTTTTTTAGCAGTTATAGAAAAAGTAATTAAAAATCCACAAGAAAGCTATATTGTGTTGTCAAGAGCTTCTGAGAATTTTGTCAAAGCGCTTTTTATAGATGGCGTGCCTGAAATTAAAGAAGGATATGTTGAAATTATGTCTATCGCAAGAGATCCGGGTCATAAAACAAAAATTGCGGTTTTTTCAGATGATATAAAGCTTGATCCAGTTGGTGCATGTATTGGTCCAAAAGGCTCAAGAATAAATGAAATTCGTGCTAAATTAAGTGAGGAAAAAATCGATATTATTAAATATGATGAAAATATAGAGTCTTTTGCAAGAAATATTTTTGCCAATTCTGAAGTGCAAGGTGTTCAGTATAACGGAGACACAGGTATACTTGAGGTTGTGGTATTAGATGATAAAAAAAGTTTATGTATAGGTCGTGGAGGTCAAAATGTAAGACTGGCGTCACAATTATTAAACTGCGACTTAAACATATTATCAGTTTCTGAAAAACAGGATTTTATAAAAACTCACTTTCATAATACAGTTGCAAATCTTATAAGTTCTCTTGATATTGATGAGTCTGTTGCCCAGTTGTTAGCTGGAACTGGATACATATCTGTGAAGCAAATTGCTAATGCTACAACAAAAGAGCTGTCAGGTATTGAATTTTTTAATGAAGAGATTGCAAAAGCTGTTCATACAAGAGCAGAAGAGGTGTTTAAGTTAAAACAAGAAGACTTAAGAGCTGACATTATAAAGCTTGGAGTTGATCCAGAATTGATAAACAGCAGAGTTCTTGTAGAAGATCATATTTTGCCACTTGCCAAAGCAGGCATAAAGTCTTTTGAAGATTTCTCTGAAATTACAGTAGAAGAAATGCAGGAGCTTTTAGGTCAAAATAATATTTCAAAAAGATTTTGTAGAAGAATTATCAATTTTGCAATTGAAAAACTACAAGAAAAAGAAGATGTATAGTCTGTATTTTAATGATAAATATTAAAGATTTAACCCTTGCTCTTGGTGAAAAAGTTATTTTTTCTGATGTTAATTTTACTATTGACAAAAATGATAAAATTGGCTTGGTAGGTAGAAATGGGTCTGGAAAAACCACTCTATTTAAGATATTGACAAACGAATATTCTTACGATGAAGGTTCTATTACATTTCCATATGGATATAAAATAGGGTACTTAAAACAGCATATTAGTTTTACAAATGATACCGTAATTGGTGAAGTTGTTAGTGTTTTAGATGAAGACAGGGGTCATGAAGACTGGAAGGCTGAAAAAATACTAGAAGGACTTGGTTTTTCAGAGGACGATATGTTGAAATCTCCAAATCAGTTTTCAGGTGGATTTCAAGTAAAAATTAATTTAGCAAAGCTGCTTTTATCAGAGCCAAACATGTTGCTTCTTGATGAGCCAACAAACTATCTTGACATACATTCAATAATTTGGTTGGGTAAGTTTTTAAAAAAATGGCAAGGAGAGTTGATACTTATTACTCACAATAAAGGTTTTATGGATGAAGTTATAACTCACTCATTAATTATACATCGTTGTAATGTTAGAAAAATTAAAGGAAAACCTCATAAAATAAAAGAACAAATTGCTATCGAGGAGGAAATTTATGAACAAACAAGACTTTCGGAAGAAAAACGACGCTCTGAAATTGAAGACTGGGCGAAGAAATTTGGTGCAAAAGCATCTAAAGCAAGTGTTGTAAAGTCTAAGTTAAAACTTTTAGAAAAACAAGAAGTAAGAGAGAAGCTTGAGACGGTTGAGGATATATTTTTTAAGTTCAACTATCACGATGGAACTAAAAAAGATCTACTTGAGGTATCAGATTTATCTTTTGGTTACAATGATAATTTAATGTTGATTAAAAACCTTAATTTTTCTGTACAAAAAGATGACAAAATTTGTATCATCGGTAAAAATGGCTACGGTAAGTCAACTTTATTAAAAGTATTATTGGATGTTCTGTCTCCTAAAAATGGTTCGGTAGTTAAAAATTCACATCTAAAATATAGTTATTTTAGTCAAATGAATAAAAATGAATTAGACGACAACAACACGATATTGGCAGAGCTTACAAAATGTTTTCCTAATCATGACATAGGTAGTATTAGACGGGTATGTTCGTCTATGCTTTTCTCGAGAGATGCTGTTAATAAAAAAATTGGAGTACTTTCAGGTGGTGAGAAGTCTAGAATAATGCTTGCAAAAATTGTGCTTGATAGTGCAAATTTAATCTGTCTTGATGAACCTACAAACCATTTAGATGCTGAGTCTTGTGAGGTGTTGATGGAAGCCGTTCAAGAGTTTGAGGGTGCTGTTTTGCTTGTAACTCATGATGAATATTTTTTGAAAAAAATTGCCACAAAATTAATTATTTTTGATGATGATTCTACATTTTTTTTCAATGGAAATTACGATGATTTCTTAAGAAAAGTAGGTTGGAAAGAAAAATCTTTAAATCAAAAACAAAAATAAATAAATACACTCAATCACAGAATTAACAAATTAAATCTATTCATAGACTTTTATAAAGACTTCTTGAGGGACATCCACGCTGCCGATAGCTTTCATTTTCTTTTTACCAGCTTTTTGCTTTTCAAGAAGTTTTTTCTTACGACTCACATCACCTCCGTAGCACTTAGCTGTTACATCTTTTCTAAGAGCTTGGATGGTTTCTCTTGCAATAATTTTTCCACCAATTGCTGCTTGAATTGGTATTGCAAACATGTGTTTTGGTATAAGTTCCTTTAGTTTTACACATATTTCTCTTCCGCGTCTTTCTGAGTTAACTCTGTGAGTTAAAATTGATAAGGCATCCACTTTTTCACCGTTTAACATTATGCCAACCTTGACAATATCACTCTGTTCATAGCCACATTCACTCCATTCAAAGCTTGCATAACCTCTGGTTAGTGATTTTATTTTATCGTGAAAATCAAATATAATTTCACTTAAAGGAATTACAAATTCTATAAAAGCACTGTTTTGTACGATATTAAGGTTTTTTTGTCTACCGCGTTTTTCTATAGAAAGTTTAACCACATTACCTAAATATTCACTAGGTGTAACTATCTCCAAATTAACAATTGGTTCGTGTGTGTTTTTTATATGTACAGGATCTGGGTATTCAGCTGGATTATGAACTTCCATCATATCATCTTGATGTCGTAATTCAAATTTGTAAACCACACTTGGAGCAGTTGAAATAATATCTAAATTAAATTCACGACGAAGTCTTTCAAGAAAAACTTCCATATGTAAAAGCCCTAAAAAACCGCATCTAAATCCAAATCCTAATGCCGATGAAGTTTCGTATTCATAAGAAACACTTGAATCGTTTAAACAAAGTCTTTCAATTCCATCTTTTAAATCTGGGTATTCAGCAGAATCAATTGAGTAAATTCCTGCAAACACAACTTGTTTTATCTTTTTAAAACCAGCTAATGCAGGACTTGTTTCATCTTTTTCGTGTAAAATAGTATCTCCAATATTACAATCTTTAACATTTTTTATTCCACAGACAATATATCCAACTTCTCCTGCTTTAATTTCGTCCACAGCTGTCTTTTTTGGTGTAAAAAACCCCAAGCCCTCAATTGGATAAACAGAGCCTGTTGAGTACATTTTTATTTTATCACCTTTTTTAAGTGTTCCGTTTTTCACTCTAATTAAAATTAACACGCCAAGATAGGTGTCGTACCAAGCGTCAATAAGCATTCCTTGAAATGGTGCATCTTGACTTCCTTGTGGTGCGGGAATTTTGGTAATTATTGCTTCAAGTAATTCACTTACTCCTTCTCCGGTTTTTCCGCTTACTGCAAGTATATCTTCAACTGGTATTCCTATTACATCCTCAACTTCTTTAATTGATTTTTCAATATTTGAAGAGGGTAGATCGATTTTATTAAAACAAGGGATTATTTCATTATTTACATCAATTGCCTTGTAAGCATTACTTACAGTTTGAGCCTGAACTCCTTGTGTTGCATCAACAAGTAAAACAGTGCCTTCACACGCTGACAAGCAACGGCTTACTTCGTAAGAAAAATCAACATGCCCCGGTGTGTCCATTAAATTAAAGATATACTTTTTTCCATCTTTTGCTGTGTAATTTAAACGAACTGTTTGAGATTTGATAGTTATACCTCTTTCTCTCTCGATATCCATGGAGTCAAGAATTCTATCTTTCATGTCTCTTTCTTCAACCGCCATACAGACTTGAATTATTCTGTCAGATAGTGTGCTTTTTCCATGATCAATGTGTGCGACGATAGAGAAGTTACGAATATTTTGCATTGAATTTATTTTTTGCTTAAAAGACATTAAAACAGATAAAATAAAATACAAAGTAAATGTAAAAGGCTTTTTAAAACTAAATGTTTGCTATTAACACATCTGTCATTCCTGCGATATAATCTACCACAATACAGGCTTTTTCTTGTTCGTTTTGACTGTTTAAGACTTTATTTTTCATAGATTCGTTTTTAATTTCTTCTGGGCTTGACATGTATTTTTCGAACAATTTATTTATTTTGTCTTCGTATTGTGAGCAGAAATTGTTGTTTTTTAGATAAAAATGTTCCATCATTAGTGCTTTTAAGGCTTTCATTTCTTTTTTAACCGATTTGTCAAACTCCACAGGACATATTTTTCCTTCTTGAATATTTGAACTTGTTGTAAGTATTACATTGTTAATTAAAAAATCTCTTAATTTATCTTTTAAATTAATGTGAGAAGATTCTTTAATTATGTCTTCTATAACAGGAATTTGATTAAACAAATCTAGTTCCATGCCAAATCTTAAAGCATCTTCAATATCGTGTGTTAAGTAGGCAATATCATCTGATATTCCGCTAACCTGTGCTTCCATTGTTGGTACTATATCTATTTCAAATTTGTTATTAAATATTAAATTCATTAGCTCAAAAACACCGCTAGATGGTTTTTTTGCTGGAAAGTTGTGTTTCAAAAGGCCATCAAGACATTCAAATGAAAGGTTTAAATTCTCTTCGTTGTACATTCCTGTTACTATTCTTAAGCCATGTTCATTATGACAAAAATTTGTACCAAAATTTTGCAAAATTTCATCCAAAATCTGTTCACCTCTGTGTCCAAGAGGAGGATGGCCTATGTCATGTGCTAGTGAAATAGATTCTGTAAGTTCTTGACATAACCTCATCCGATTTGCCATAAATCTTGCAATATTTGCGACTTCTATAGAGTGAGTAAGTCTGTTTCTAAAATGATCGTTTTTTATAGGCATTGCATTAAAAACGACAGAAGTTTTGTTTTGCATTCTTCGAAATGCTTTGGAAGAAGTGATTTTGATAACATCTGCAAAAAATATATCATATTTTAAAAAATCAAATTCATCATTTTTAGCAGGGCCATAAGATTTGTTTGAGGTAGTTGAGTATTTAAAAAAATTAAAACCTATCATAAATTATATTGTTTAATATTTAAAAACATTGTGCATTATTTACATCAAAGAATTGCCTGAGTGACTGTTTATTATATATAAAATAAATATTTTTCAATTTTCAAGTGTTTATATGTTAAATCACAATCTAAGATTTTCTTTCATTTACAGACCATGTTAAAAATAATTACCTTTTGCAAGAGCTAGTTAAGTTTTAATTTCTTGACTTAAATTGCAATAGTTTTAGAAGAAGAAGACTTCTATTTTAGCTAGTAGTAAATATGATATTAAATATTAGTAAGAAACAAAGATATATTAAAAAACTAGTACTAAGTACGGTGTTTTTTGCCATAGGTATTATGATGTTTTTTTCACTAGTTAGTTATTCACCAGTTGACAATGCAATAAATGTTGTGAATAAAGAACCAGTTACAAATTTTATGGGTCAGTATGGTGCGATTTTGGCAGATGTTATGTTGCAATCTTTTGGTTTTGTAGCATACATTATGAATGTTTTTTTATTTTTCTTTGGATTGACCAATTTTTATGAAAGAAAACATCTTGTAAAAGGTTTTTTTATACTTCCATTTTGTTTGGTTGGATTTTTTATGCTATCAACACTATTGGGTTCTTTTTTTCAATACAACTATCACTTTAGTTTTTTACCTGGTGGATATGTTGGTTATACCTTATATGATGTCGTATTGAGCAAGATATATAAACCAATTGGATTTCCTATTTTTGTGGCTGTCATGATTGGTGTTTTTTTAGTTTGTATCTTGACCAAACCCACTAATAAAAAATCTAAAAACAATCTAAGACTTAATCCAGATTTGGAAGAAACTCCTATTAAGGATATTTTCAATATTGCTGTTAAAAATGCACAATCTAAGTCTGTTTCGTTTAAAAATAAAACTACAATAGAAAAAGAACCAGTAAAAGAAAGAGTTTTTTTTGACTATAAAAGACCGTCAATTGATCACATGAAATCAAACACTCAATCTATAAACAACCCTGTCACACAAGATACGATAGTTAAGTTGTCAAAAATATTGCTCGATTTTGGAATAAAAGGAGAAATCAAAGGCGTACATACAGGACCTGTGATAACATTGTTCGAATTTGTACCTGAGGCAGGTATTAAAATTTCTCGTGTTGTGGCACTTGCAGATGATATAGCAAGAGCAATGCAGGTTGTGTCAACAAGAATTGCAATGATAAAAGGAAAAGAGTCTATTGGTATAGAGCTGCCTAATCAAACAAGAGAAATTGTGTATTTAAAAAGCATTTTGCAAACCGAAGTTTTTGAAAATACAATAGCAAAAATCCCTTTGGTTTTAGGTTCCACAATTATTGGTAAAGCTGGGGTTGCAGATTTAACCACAATGCCTCATCTTCTTATGGCAGGTACAACTGGATCAGGAAAGTCGATTGGTTTAAATGCCATGATTTCTTCAATAATATACAAGCTTTCACCGGAAAGATGTAGATTCTTGATGATAGACCCTAAAATGCTAGAGCTTTCTGTTTATAACGACATTCCTCATTTGATTACACCAGTGATTACTGAGCCAAAAAAAGCAATTGTAGCTTTAAAATGGGCTGTAGCTGAAATGGAAAATAGATATCGTGCAATGTCTGAAACAGGGGTAAAAAATATAGACACA
>CAXNCX010000003.1:0-22130 GCA_964201065.1 Candidatus Deianiraeaceae bacterium
ATCTGCACAGGACATAGCATTCACACTTAACATTCCCAAAGAAGGAGGGCAGTCTATTATTATAAAATCGTATTCTAATTTTTCCTCGAGTAGCATTTCTTTAAGCATTGTTCTGTTTTGTTCAATTTTTTCTTTTTGAGAGATATTAAGTTCCACAGCTGCCAAGTTCATGTCTGAATATAGAATATCCATGTTCGGTATTGATGTTGGTTGTATTATTTCTTTTATGCTTTTTTCTCCATTGAATACTGAAACTATCGTATCGCCTCTGTTTTTTCCTAAAAAGCCTAATCCTGTTGATGCATTTCCTTGAGGATCTAGGTCTACAACAAGAATTTTTTTGTTAATTGAAACAAGAGCCGTAGCTATATTTATTACTGTTGTAGTTTTTCCAACGCCACCTTTTTGATTTATTACGGCTATTATTTTTGTCATATGTTGCTAGTATCTTTTTTACAGGGTAGAAAGTTAGTTTTTATTGTAAATATTTTTTTGATAAATAATGTTTCATATTAAGTAGTATTAAAAAATAAAAATATTTTGTTTTTTAATTTTGATTTCTTGATTTTTGAAACTATACGACTAAATATTCATTACAATGCAACTCATTTTATTTTCTAATTTTTATGATCGATGTTTTAGTTATAGGATCTGGTCCTGCGGGATGTAGTGCAGCAATCTATTCTGTTCGTGCAAATTTAAAAACTGTAATGTTTCATGGAAACGAACCAGGTGGACAATTGACTACAACAACTGATATAGAAAATTATCCCGGTTTTACTGCGATTGGTGGCATCGATTTGATGTTAAAAATGGAAGAACACGCAAAAGCTTATGGCACTGAAATTTACAACGGAGAAGTAAAAGAAATTGTGAAAAAAGATGGTTTTTTTGAAGTAAAAACTTCTTCAAAAAAGATGCCATATCTTGAAACCAAAACTATAATTTTGTGCACTGGTGCTTCAGCAAAATGGCTAGGATTGGAATCTGAAACAAAATTTAAAGCCGCAGGAGTTACCGCTTGTGCTGTTTGTGATGGTCCATTTTATAAATCTCAAGATGTTGCTGTTGTTGGAGGCGGAAATACTGCGGTAACTGAAGCTTTATATTTATCGGGTATTTGTAAAAAAGTTTACTTAATTCATAGAAGAGATGAGTTTAGAGCTGAAAAAGTTTTAATTGACAGGCTTAAATCGACTTCAAACATAGAGCTTGTTTTAGACTCTGCTACAAATGAAATAAAAGGAGAAGAGTCTCCAAGAAAAAAAGTGAATGCTATTGAAGTTAAAAATTTAAAATCCGGAAAATTAACAGACATTTCTGTGACTGGTATATTTATCGCGATTGGTCATAAGCCTAACACAAAGTTAGTTCAAGGTTTAACGGAGCTAGACGAAGAGGGGTATGTTGTTGTTGAAAAAGGCACAACGCTTACTAAATGTGCAGGTTTGTTTGCCGCAGGAGATGTTCAAGATAAAGTTTATAAACAAGCTATAACTTCTGCTGGTACTGGTTGCATGGCAGCACTTGATGCCGCTGATTACATCAGTAGACTTTAAGCTACGCTAATTCTTTTTTATTTTTGATTGAATTTTGTGTATTTTGAGGGCTTTTTGATAAAACTTCCTTATTATTCTTCTTTTTCTTTGTAGGTTTTTCCTTTTTTTCACTCTCTATTTTTGTAGCTGATAAATCTTTAAAAAAGTCAGCTTTTTTTTGATTAATTTCATCTTTGTCTTTCTTTTCGTTTTTATTCTCCTTTTCGTTTGAGACTTCTTGAGAGGCTTCTTTAAGATTTGCTTCTTGTTTTTTGTTTTTAAATTCTACTTCTTCTTTAGATTTTTCTATAGTTTGTTTTTCGCCTTTTGAAGCAGATTTGAATGGCATTAATTTTTCTAGCTTTTTTGATGTATACTCAAACACATAAATCAAGACCACAAAAGCAATTATTGCAGAAATAAATGGTATTGCAGGCGCTGCTAAATTAAAAACACTTACAAGGCTGCCAGCTGGAATTTGACCTATGCCAAATAGTCCAAATATCATGCCTGATCCATAAAATGAAAGCGTTGCAGACATTCCTGCTGCAACTACACTAAGACCTTTATTTAATTTATCTCTAATATCCCATGCCACATTAAATAGTGATTACTTTTATAAAAGAACTAACTTTGTTAAAAAAAAGTACAAAGGTATTCCTATACTTATATTAAAAGGAAAAGTTATTGCAAGACTAAGTGGTAAATATATTCCAGCTTTTGCCTCAGGTAGTGAATTTTTCATTGCAATCGTTGCCGCAATATACGATGAACTTGCACATAAAGTGGTAAATAAAGTTGCAGTGCCAAGATCTAGATGTATAATTTTAGATATTAAGAGACCTATACCTGCACCTATAAATGGCATGTAAATTCCAAAAGCAATCACTCTTATGTTAAATTCTTTTAAATGAGATGCATGTCTTGAGACTGAAAGCCCCATATCTAAAAGAAAGAGGGCGAGTATTCCTTGAAACGGATTAACTAAAAATCCTTTCATTTTTTCCATGCCGTTTGTTCCACTTATTATCCCAATAACTAGTGATCCAATTAATAAAAATAAAACTCCATTTTTAAAAATATTAACTTCCTTTGATTTTAAAACCTCAGAGAGGCTTCCTTTCTCATGGTTTACAATCAATAAAGCACTTATAATTGCTGGAGTTTCCATTATAGCCACAATTGCTATGACATATCCTGCGTAAGCTATTGAGTGTTCGTCTAAAAAATTAATGGTAGTTAAAAAAGTAACCATGCTTACAGATCCGTAATGTGCTGAAATTGCAGCCATTGTAAGTTTGTCAAGTTTTGTTGTCTTTTTTAATAAAAAATATGCTATAAATGGTTGAAAAAATCCTACAATAACTGAAAAGCTAATTAAATTAATCATTTTAATATCGAATTCTTTTGCTTGACTGATCGCAACACCTCCTTTAAAACCAATTGCCATCATTAAATACAACGACAGAAATTTACTTAACTGATCAGGTATTTTTAAATCTGACTTTAAAAACCCTGATAAGATTCCAAGTATAAAAAATAAAATAACTGGTGAACAGACATTCTCTATAAAAATATTCAACATGACATCAACCTAATTAAAACTAAATTAATGTCAGAATTATATCTATCAAGAAAAATGTCCATGCACGATACTTAAAAATAGCTTAAGAACTTTAGCAGTAGTTTTTATATACTGCTGTTTACCTTGTTTTAGTTATTAAACTTATTTTTTATTTTGTCAGTTATATTTTCAGAGTCGTGACTTTCATGGTGTTGTTCTTTTTTATTAACATCTGCCGTGTAGTCTTTGTGATAACGCACAGAGGCACCTTTTTTACCTGCTTCACTTAGTTTTTCACGAGTTTCTTCTGAAATATGATAGTTTCCATCAGGTCCACGACGAGCTTCTGCTCCTTTGTGTCCAGCCAGACTTAGCTTTTCGTGTGTTGTTTTATTTTCGTTTTTGATAGCCATAAAATAAAAATTTAAATCGACCACATTTAGTACATAACAAATTATTTTGTCAAAGAAAATATATATTTTAATTTACTTGGTCAGCTTATCTTTGCTACTCTCGGTTGAATTTTAAATAATAAAGTTGTTCAATCTTTTTTTGCCTTTATTAAGTTTGAAAAGAAAAATTTATCTAAAATATAATACCATATAGCATTGCATATAGGACTTAAAAGTGAAGAAATTGCTAGAAGTTCTATTCTTGCACCTGTTATGTAGTAGCCTAAGGTTATGTCTATTATATAATGGCCTGCACTAAATATTATAGTTCGGGTGGCGGTATACTTAGAGTTGAAAATATAGTTTTCTGTTAAATTTTGCAATTTTTTACTATTTTTTTGATTTTCCATGTACTTAATTATAGATAAAAAAATTTCAGACTACAAACTAAAAACATAAAATTATTAATTTTCCACAAAATTATCATAAACTTCATTTTTTGTTTCTATGTCAATTTCTTTGCTGTTTTGCATCATTATTCCAATTGGTTGATTTATTAGAGACGGTATCACTTCAACTAAGAATTTCTGGACTTCTTCCAAGCTATAATTTTGGTTTGAGGTATGATCTTTAGAATTTCTTGGCTCCATTTCTTACATAATTGATAATCTTATTATAGACAAATAGAAATGGGTTTGCAAATAAAACTTTATAAATTTTAGGGATAATTAATTATTTTAAAACTGGTGATCCCTAGGGGAATCGAACCCCTGTTATCAGAATGAAAGTCTGAAGTCCTAACCGCTAGACGAAGGGACCAGTTGTAAAAATTTATCACTAGAGCTTTTTTAATTGTCAACTAACTTTTTAAAAAAATAATCTAAAATTTCTTCCGTTTTATTTATGTCTTCTGAGCTAGGTCTGGCTGTATTTAGCTCAGATAAATCAAGAGAAAGAATAGATGTTATTGAGAATAATTTTTTTTTAAAAGGTAAGCCGACTTCCTCAGAGACTCCGTGACCTGTAATAGGCGATATGAACTTTACCTCGTTGCCTGTTTTAACACATTTTTCTATGTTTAAGCCATGTCCACAGAGCCTTAGTATTTCTTGTTGCAGTTTTAAACTATACACACATGCTAAGTCTGAATTGTTAGCTATTGCAGTAAGAGTTTGAATTGTAAGATTTTCAGTTTCAAAATTTAAGTGATCTGTTAAATTTATTTGCTTTATTATTTTGTTAAAAAGCTTAACCTGATTTTTTGACAAAGAACACTCAAGCCCAAAATTTTTTATAGTTGAATTTATAGCGATAATTCCCAGTGAGTTTTCCTTGCCATACCAAGTAAATTTGACATAGTTGCCAACATCAAGTATGTTTCTTTTTTTTGACTTGCTGTATAAATTTTTTATCAGTCCTTTTGTTCTTCCTTTTGTGTGAATTATATCTGCGATTGCTTGGTTATCTGCAAATTGCTTTAAACTTATGCAAAATCCTGTAAAAGATTCCATTTCAAATTATTCCAAGAATTTTTCTTGCAGATTGCACTGCTGTGAAAGCGGCGCCTTTTCTAAGATTATCAGCTACTATGTACATACTTATTGTGTTAGGAAAGCACAAGTCTTTTCTTATTCTTGATAAATATGTTAAATCTGTGCCAACGCAGTCTTTATGAGTAAGACTTGCTTTGTCGTTATGAACAAAAAAGTTAGCATCTTCTTTAAAAATTTCTATTACATCATTTATATCAAATTTTTCTTCCAATCCTACAGTCAAAGAAATAGCATGCCCTCTAAATACAGGAACTCTGACCGATGTTGCAGATACTGGTAAATTTGGATTTATTAATCTTTTTATTTCATTTATTATTTTATCTTCTTCAGTGGTGTAGCCATTTTCCATTATTTCCCCATTTTCTGGTATGCAGTTAAAAGGTATTTTACCAGCGTATTCATCTTCACTTTTATCTAAAAATCTTGCCTCAAAATATCTTTTTGTACCATCATAGAGTGAGTTCATTGCTTTTGCTCCCGCACCTGATACAGACTGATATGTGCTTAAATTTGCAAAAGTAACTCCAAAGGATTTGTTTAGCTTGTCAATTGCACATGCAGTAGGAATTGCAACGCAGTTTGGAATTGAGATAATGTTTTTCTGTTTATACTTAATTGCAGTTTCATCTCCGTTTATTTCTGGCACGCTTAGAGGCACTTCGCTGTTCATTCTGAAATATGAAGTCTTGTCAATTACAAGACAGCCCATTTCTGCAACATCTTCAGCAAATTCACTTGCAAATTCTGAACCTGCTGCGTTAAATAAAATATCAACATTTGAAAAATCTACATCATCCATAGTAAGACACTTGTAGTTTTTTTTATGAAATCTTATATCTTTATTTTTAGACTTTTCAGATGCTATAGGATAAAAATTGTTTACTGGAAAGTTGTAATCTTCCAAAACTCTGCAAACTTCGTATCCAACATTACCCGTAACACCTGCAACTGCAACATTATAGCTTTTCATTTCCTCTATATATCTAATTTTTTAACAACACCATCTACTTGCTTTAACTGTGTCAATATTTCTTCAATTTTATCAAGTCTTATCATATTTGGTCCATCACTTGGTGCGTTATCTGGGTCTTCATGAACTTCTACAAAAACTCCTGCAATTTTTGTTGCAGCAAGAGCGGCGCGAGCAACCACTGGGGCAAGCTCTCTGTTGCCTCCACTTGAATCTCCTTTTGCACTTGGTTCTTGAACTGCATGCGTTGCGTCAATTACAATAGGCGTATTGTTTGAAACATCTTTCATCACTTGAAGCCCTGTCATGTCAACAACTAATCTTCCGTATCCAAAAGAAACTCCTCGTTCTGTTAATATTATATTTTTATTTCCAAAATGATGCATTTTTTGTACAATTCCTTTTACATTTTGTGGCGCTAAGAATTGCCCTTTTTTGATGTTTATTATTTTGCCAGTTTTGGCAGCAGCTTCAAGCAAATCTGTTTGTCTACATAAAAACGCTGGTATTTGTATAATATCTATAAAATCTTTTACCAAATCGCACTGTTCTATTGTGTGTACATCTGTTAAAACTGGTATATTTAATTTTTCCTTTACGGTTTTAAAGATATTCATACACTCTTCAAGACCAAGCCCTCTTTTTCCTGATATACTCGTTCTATTTGCTTTGTCAAAAGAGCCTTTAAAAACAAATCCTATGTCTAGTTTTTCGCATATTGATTTAAGTTTTGATGCAATCATTATTGAGTGATCTAGGTTTTCAAGTTGGCAAGGGCCTGCGATTAAAAACATCGGGTCTTCGTTTGAGATGTTGAAATTATTTAGCCTCATATTTATTAAACGAAATGTTTATTACTATTCGTATAGCAATTAAATAATGTTTATGTTTTATTTTTTATTTTTCAAGAGTAGTTTTTAATATCATCATAGAGCATTGAAATTTCTAGCTTTTCTTCAAAAATAATTGAAAAAAAGCAAATGTTAAAATTGACATAATCAATGCTTTTAAATCACCTAAAAAAAGATCTTTATTTATTATATCAAAATATAAAAATCCCAAAACGCCTGATATTGAAGAAAAAATTGCAGCAAGGGTATTTGGGTTTTTTAAAAGCATTATCATTAAAAATGGTATAAAAATCGCCATTGATGTTATGCCGTAAGCAGTGTGTATAACATAAATTACTTCTGAAAACTTATCTCCAATAAATATTATGCAAACACCTATAAAAATAGTTAAATCTCTGTTTTTATAGGTAAGTTTTAAATCATTTTTTGTCATATATGAGCAGACATTTAAAACAGCATTTATTGTTGTAACGATTGCTAAAAAAATTACTACAAAAAAGACCCCAGCACTTAAAGTTCCTGTTAAATGCAAAACGACATTTCCAATTACACTGGCTTTCTTTAAGCCTAGCTCATTTCCAATAAAGCCAATAAATACAATTGCCAAGCAAAAAATAGTGTAGAAAAATGCTGCGAAAATACTACCGATTAATACATTTTTTTTATCTTTTGTATTTATCACATTCATAAACATATCCTGTCCTATTATCGTGAACATAAATGGGAGCAAAAACCATCTAATTGGTGCAAAACTTTCTGTTTTATTTAATTTAAAAAACTTTATATAATTTATATCTAGATTGCCGTAAAAACAAAGCTTAAAAAAAACCAAGCCAAAACAAATAAACATAATTAAAACCTGAAATCCGTTTATTTTGGATATAAAACGAAAATTTCCACTTGATGCAATAAAAACAATTCCCATCCAAAGCGTATAAAAGACTAATTTGGATTCAAATATTGGTGTTGTTAAATTTTTAAGTGCAACATACATTCCTACGGATATAAGAAAAAAAGATATATTTTGTAATATTGATATTATTTTTAAGTATTTTGTATTTTTGTATTGAGATGCCAGTACTTGTGTGACGGTTTGAAAGTTATTTTTAGAGCTATGTTTTTTTATTAAATATAAAAAAATAAATCCAGTAGAGATTCCTAAACCTCCAAATATTGAATAAAATCCAAACTCATATCCAAGCTCAGAAAGTCCTATTATCGTTCCGCCTCCAATTTGACAAGCTAAGATCGAAAGTCCAAATAAAAACCAATTTAGTTTTGAGTTTTTTGTTAAAAAATCTAATTTCACAATTAATATGCTTTAAATTTAAGAACAATTAATTCAGATATTTTTAAATTGCAAAAAATAAAACATCTACGCACTTAATAAAAATTTACTCAGATAAATAAAATTTAATATTTTCTTGACACTTTTATTTATTGTTCATAGGCTATCCTTAGTGTTTGGGCTTGTAGCTCAGTTGGTAGAGCACTTGACTCTTAATCAATTGGTCGTCGGTTCGAATCCGACCAAGCCCACCAGTTTTACAGAGTATGTAAATTCAATTTCTGCTTACATACAAGGAATTTATCAATATAGAAATCAAAAAGTAATTTTTGATTTATGTTTGAAGAAAGAGCAATAAAAATGTTTGATGATTATGAGGATTTAATCACAACAGGACTAGACTATGATTATTCTGAAAAAGAAATCTATAACGCAATTTACAAGAAAGAGTTTAATTTATACCTTCGAAAAGGAATTCCCCCGAGGGTTGATGAGTTGGGTCATATTATAAATTTTGTTAGGAAGTTTAGAAACGGGGAGTTGGGGTATGATGAGAGTTTTTTAGGTAAATCAGCTAAAAAAGAAACAGAAGAGCAAAAGCAAGCAAGAATTACTGAAGAAAAAAAGAAAAGAGCCAAAGAAGAAAGACTAAAATTATATAAACTCGATCCTGATAATAATACGGAAGATAGAAAAATGTATAAAGAGATAAGGTTTGCATGGTTTTTTGAGGAAGAAGGTGATGGAAGTAAAAAAGAGGGCATCAATAAACTTACTGGTCAAAAATATACATCTGGAAATGTTTATGAAGATAGTAAAAAGAGGCCGACAGTTGGAATTGGTTTTGATATGAAACAAGATAGAGCAATCAATGAATGGAATTTAGCATTTCTAGATGAAAATAACAGGCCTGATTTTGATGAAGTCTCTAGTGGTAAAAGAAACTTAACAAAACAAGAAATGATTGTTCTTTTTAATCATTCTGTATCTTCTAGGGAAGAAAGATTAAAAACTTACATTGGACAAGAAAACTGGCAAAAACTAAAACCAAATGAAAGATTGGCTCTTGAAAGTGCTAACTATAATGGAGTTGTGGGACCAGAGCTTAAAAAAAGAATTAGAAAATATACAGAAACAGGAAAGAAGGAAGACTTGGACGCTGCGTTCAGAGAGCTAGCAAGTAATGAATCGGTGGGTAAACCCTATTTAGACAAAGAGCTTCAACCACGCAGAGAAGGAGAAGCCGAGCTCTTAGCCTCTCACCACGACAAAGAAAATTACATTGAACCAGCATTAACAAAACAAATGGAAGTATCTTCTAAAAAAATTCAATTCTCCGTTGGGCAACAAATACCTTCAAATCTAAGAACAAATCAGTCTTATAAGTCAGGTGAATACTTCATTTAGCACAACAAACGCAGTGCAGTTGCGACGACCAAAAGGGAGTCAACATCGTCCACCAAATCCAAATCCTTTACATTTAAAAGAAGACGGCAGAATATATAAAGTGGGAAGCGAGCAATGGCATTGGCTAACAGACGAAAAACGGAAAACAAGCGAAGCGAAGTTTCGCCAGCACAAAAAATTATAAATTCGCTGGCAAGGGTTGTATGTGTGTGCCTGACCACGAAGTGTAGACGACCAAAAGGGAGTCAACAAGTTGATTATAGTAAGATTGAAGTTTTATGAGAGTTTTGTTAGTATTTTTTTGGTTATTGGTTTGTGGAAATGTTTTTGCGAAAGATAAATTTAATCCAAAAATTGAGAAAAAAATTTATATTAATTGTGGCACAAAACCTGAGGACGGCTCAATGGGTGGATGTACAACGGAATATATATACATATATCCCAAGAATGTTGACAAAATGGTTAAAGAAAATCCTGAGTTTAAAAATGCAATTCTAAGACAAAATAGACCAATTTGTTATTTTGATTATAATAATCATCTAACAGAGCCATGTAATATACCAAAGCCAAAAAAAGATGAATACGATGTTTGGAATAATTTTTTAAATCCAGAAGATAGTAAATTTCTTAAACCACTTACTAATTACGAAGATGATCAAACCGATAATTGCTATGAACTTTGGAAGTATAATGCACATTGTGGCAAATGCACTACCGTCGATATAAAATTTTATTATTCATTGCAGGTTGAGTGTAATGAAATAGTCAAAAAAATCCTTAAAAAAACTGGGAGGTTGTATTAAAATTGCACAGCTAAAACATTTCAATTCTCCGTTGGTCAACGCCTTTGGCGTCGGAAGCCTCGCTTTCAACAAATACCTTCAAATCTAAGAACAGATCAGCCTTATAAGTCAGGTGAATACTTCATTTAGCACAACAAACGCAGTGCAGTTGCGACGACCAAAAGGGAGTCAACATCGTTCACTAAAACCAAAACCAAATCCTTTGCATTTAAAACAATGCTCCGCAGTTGTTGAAGAGGTGTTGAGGAAAAAGAGGAAGATTTAGTGAAGTTATTGCATTCGTCTACACTTGTCCGCCACTACAATCCTTTAAAATAAAGGTCTGTAGAGAGTGGTAGTTTTTTTAGCATCTAATAATTACTTTTTCCTTACTTTTTTACAATTAAAGTTCCTAAAAAGCTCCTAATTTTGATTTATTATTTAGCTAAATCTTGCTTTTAAAAAAAGTCCTTTCTTTATAAGAAAAACAAATACACTATGTTAAAAAAATTGATTTTTGTTAAAGCTTTAACTGCAAGGGGCGTATCTAAGGAACAAGCAGAGCAGTTTTATGCAACTTTCGAGAAACACATACAAGGCAAGAAAGATGCTAAAGATTTTTCTCAAACAGATATAGTTAAGATATTTAAAGATCTAGGTTTGTCAGGTGCTCAGATTGATCAGGCATTAAAAATGTTGCCAGAGTTTATAAAAAAAGAAGAAGAAAGCATGAAAATAAAAAAATAGAAATATTTTTTAACTATTTGTTTATAATAGACTTTAGCATTTTTGTTTTTCTTTTAAAATTTTCTACAAAAACCTTCTCAGGAGAGAACAGGTTAATTTTTCCAAGTGTAGTATTTACTGCTTTCATTATTTCAAGCGTTGACATTTTATTTGAGGTTTCGTTATTTTTTATCATTATTTTTCTTAAGTAGCTAAAGAAACCTAAGTCAAAATACATTTTTTTACAAACCATGACGCTATAAGCAGCATTCATATTTTTAATTTTTTGAATAGCGGGGTTGTTTTCAAGTGAAGATTCTTGTTTTTCTTTAAAACTTTTTAAGCCTTCTATGTCAATTTTTCTATCAACTTCTTTATTAATATTTGCATTGATAACTTTGAATAAACTTGCGATACTATAAGGGCATATTGTAATTGAAATGCTCTTTGTTATGCAAATTTCATGGACTTTTTTAATAATATCTTCTAAATTTTTTATTGCAATATCCATGCTTTCTAAAATGGATTTAGAAACACTTGTTTTTTCAAATAAATTTTCAGTAATTGCGAACTGAAATAAGTCTTTTTCTTGAATTTTATCTTTTTCTAAATTGTTGTATACATCAAAGTCTGCTTCAGTTTTGCCAAGATACTTATACAACATTTCTGAATATTCAGGGTCGTTAAGTTCTTTTAATAAAAAAGCCAAGTGGTTAATTTCATTTGTTTTTAGCTGTCTAAGTAATACAGGGAATAATTTTCTGTTAAATATTGGGTCTTTGATAAACATTTTTATTGCATATGGATTTTGCATTGACAGGAAATAAAAAACTTCGCCGATGATTTGTTTAGCTGTGATAATTTTCTCAAGAAGGACTAAGTCTTTGTCAACTATTGTTCCGTTTTTTAACTTTTCAATTGCATCATCTTGAATTTGTTTGTAGTTTTGTTTTATTGCATTCTCAAATGCGGCATTTTGTTTACTTAGCTGAACTACGCCTTGTATCTCTGAGGTTAAAAAAGTTGCCACTGCTTTTAAAGAATTTTCTTTATACTTTTCATTATGAAATGCCAAATCTAATACTGAGGATATGAAACTTGAACAACTACTAGGTCTTGTTCTAAGAATTTTAAGAACTTCAATAACTTTATCTTGTTTTCCTGCGACATACTTCATTATTGAGTAATTTGGTAGATAAAGCATTAGAGTTGCTATAATTTCAAAACAGTCTTGAAATAAAGTTTTATTTTTCTGTTCATTTAGTGGATTTGAACGAAATGTAGTTGCTGCATTTAATATTTTAATAAATGCCATTTCATGTTCTTTATTCTCAGATAGCGTTGCGATACTTGGAAAGCCTATAAATGAATGTATTAGATTGCCCTGATTACAGAACTCTGTAAGAAATTTCTCTGCTGGATCTGAGTTTACTGTTTTTAATACTGTTTCTATTTTTTCATTTGCTGCCAAGACATCACCTTCGTACTCCGACATAGAGAATGCATTCATAAGCATTTCAGACAAAGAAGGTTTATCTTCTGAGTTTATGATATTTTTATTTTCCGCTGCAGACATGTTAATTAAATATTTTATGTAATATTATACATGCTGCATTTTTTTCTGCAAGTTTTTTACTCTTTCCTATTCCAATTTCTGACATACTATTGTCTGGCAAAGATGCCTTAACCTCAAATAAAGGTTGATGTTCTGTGCCAGAAATTTTTATTACTTCATATACAGGAAATTGTTTAAATTTTTTATGACAAAATTCCTGTAGATCTGTTTTGTAATCTTTATTTTCGATTTCAAATAAGTCAATCCAGTGTTCTTTTATAAAGTCTGTTGCCTTTTCTGTGCCACTGTATGTGTATATTGCTCCAATTAAAGCCTCCATGGTACAGGATAGATTGTTTTTATGTAAATTTCCTGAGTTTTTTCTTTCCCCGAATGATATAAGTAAGCATTTATCAAGATTTATTTTTCTAGCAACCTGATAACACACATCTCTTGATACAAGATGTGATCTTTTTTTAGATAGATCGCTTTCTGTAAGACTTGGATATTTATTTATTAATATATTGGTAATGATAAAATTTAACACTGAATCTCCTAAAAATTCTAATTTTTCGTTGTTATAACGCCTTCTTATACTTGAATGGGTAAAGCAAGTTTTGTAAACTTGTGGTATATCTTCATTTTCTTTTAATAAAGATAAATTTATTAGTGTTTTTTTTATTAAAATTAATGTATTATTTTCAGAGTCTTTCATTTTTTTATCACTAATCTGTTGCAAATAAAATAGTATATATACATTTGTTTTGTGAAGAGTTTTCGTTAATGTTGTTTAAAAGCAAGAATAAAAAAAGTACAAAAGAATTTAATTCAGATAATTCAGTACTTAAAAATAAAATTGTATTGGAATCTGAAATTGGATATATTATAAAAAATGCAAGGGTTAAAAAGGGTTTTAGCTTGGAAGATGTAGCTGAAAAGCTAAATTTACGGGAAGACTACATCGCTGTAATAGAAGAGGGTGAGGGTCTTTCGCTTGATAGAAAAATATGTCTTTCTGGTTATTTGTTGAGCTTGTGTGATTTTCTTGGATTAGAAACATCCGGAATTATAAAAGACTACAAAAGCTATATAACCTCTCTTGAGTACCTTTCTACAAGGAATGTTGAAGATTGATCATTTTTTCGGCCTTCTTTATAACTTGTCCTTCGGATATTTTAGCCATATTACAGATATATCTTAGATCTCTGCTTGATTTTGAAAGCCATTCTTTTGCATCTTTTTGAGCAAGAACATCCTCTGTTCTGCTGTATTTTCTGCACAAATCAATAAATGCCTGAGCTATTATTGCACGAGAAAATCTTATCATTGAGTCAGTTTCTTCTTCTTGAAAGTTACCTGAGGTTTGCTTGGCGTTGATGTAGTTTTTCATTATTATATTACTTATTTATATTATTAAATTCATTCTATCAAATAAGAGCTAAAAAAATACATGTAAGCAAAAACTTGATTATTAGTTTATTTTATTTTTAAAAAGATTCAGTTTAGTTTTTTAAAATGATCAAAACCACTATAATAAATGGCCATGAAGTACAAATACAAAATGACTACATTCCTAATGAAAATGACATCGACTACATGAGCGTCAGACATCTTGCATTTTTTAAAATAAGCTTAAATGAAATAAAAACAGAACTAGACAGCGAACTTGAAGATCTAAAAACTCAAATTACAACGCTAAGTAACGAAATTCATCACGGAGATTCTTCAGACATGGCATCTCAATCAGAAGAATTGCTGAGAGTTACTAAAATTCTTGACAGAAAAAGAAAATACAAAGACAGAGTGCTTGAAACTATCAAAAAAATAGACACAGGAGACTACGGATTTTGCTCAAAAACAGGTGCTAAAATTGGCATACAAAGATTACTTCTTAGACCAATTACTAACTACTGCTTAGAGGTTCAGGAACAAATGGAAAAAGAAGAAAAAACTCAAGAAAAAGTAATATATCAAGACCAAATGAGACACGGATATACGGATGAAATTAATGATGATTTGTAAGATGTATTTTTTATGAGCAAAGTATTTAGATTTTTTATTTGTTATTTTATCTTTAGCACGCTTAATTTATTTGCTTCTGAAGGTTTAAATGAGGTTGCTTTTGTGAGAGATTTTTTTAATCAAATTGTTTCTGTTGCAAAAAATAACAAACTAAACAAAGTTCAAAAAGAAGCTCGTTGCATTGAAATTACAGAATCTATTTTGGATTTTGATTGGAACGCTAAAATGGCGCTTGGTGTGAGTTTTAGAAAATTTAATGAAAATGAACAAAAAGAATACCTTCAAGCTTACAAAAATCTACTTATAAGCAAGTGGTTGCCAAAAATATACAACATTGACAATCTTGTTGAAATTCAACTGGATGATAGGGCTGTTAAGATAAGTGATTCAGATCATCTTGTTAAGATGAAACTTTTTTACAGAGAAGAGTCTACAAAAAAGATAAAATCTCTTGATGCAGACATCAGGTTAAGAAACTTTCAAGACACGAAGAAAATTTTAAATATAATTGTCGAAAATGTTGATCTAGCTCTGTCTTATAGATCTGATTTTTCAAGCATTATAGAAAAAAAAGGCATGCAGGAGTTTTTGAAGGAACTAAAGGCAAAAAATCTAAAATAACATGTTTATGAGATTTTTAGTTTTATTTTTTACTTTTTTACTAGTCTTTACAAACTGTAATTCGTTAAATACAAACGATGCTCTTCAATTTGAGCTTGAGATGTTTGAAATTGATCATGAAAAAATTAACAAAAAACAAAAATTAAAAAATATAAAAAAGTTTTCTGCAAAACTAGATAAACAAGATGACTATCATCGGTTTTGGCATGCTGTCTCTCTTTCGATGGCAGCAAAGTATTATGGCGACTTAAGACTTCCCTTGGATGCTTTAAATACATTAAAAAAAGTGAGAGTTGTTTTTCTAAAACTCTATGAAAAAGATGAGTGTATGTTTGACGGAAATCTTGCGTTATCTTTGGCAGTTATTCATTTTTACGCTCCGACATGGCCTGTATCTTTTGGTGATTTTCAAAAAAGTGAGGAATATTTTGAAAAATCAAAAAAATGCTATGTTGATGAGACTTTATTTTTATGGAAATATGGAGAGTTCTTGACAACAAAAAAACCAAATCAAAGAAATAAAGGACTTGAGTTTTTGAACACTGCAAGAAAAAATTTGATTCAGCAAGACAATGATCTTGCATTGCACAGAATTCAGGAAGTTGAGTTAATTTTAAATAAATATGGAAAATAATTTCAAAAAACCTACTTTCACAATAGACACTCCTCCTCCTACGGTCTCAGGATCTTTACACATAGGTCATATTTTTTCATACACACACACTGATATAATCGCAAGATATAAAAGATTGCAGGGCTTTGAAGTATTTTATCCAATCGGTTTTGATGACAACGGACTTCCAACGGAAAGACTTGTTGAAGGTCGTTATAAAGTTAAGGCAAAAGAAATAGAAAAAGAAGATTTTTTAGACAAATGCAACACCCTAATAGAAGAGGTTGAGTCTGAATTTAAAAATGTATTTGATTCAATTTCACATTCTTATGACTGGCAACATTGCTATAAGACGATTTCAAGTAATAGTGCTAAAGTTGCACAAATGTCTTTTTTAGATCTTTATCATAAAGGCTTGATATATAACGCAAAAGCACCTGTTTACTGGGATGTCGTAGACAAAACAGCACTTGCTCAGGCTGACTTAGAAGACAAAGAAACAGACTCCGTTGAGTGTTTTTTAAAATTCTACACAATTAACAACGCAGAGCTTGAAATAATGACAACAAGACCAGAAATGCTATCTAGTTGTGTGGCGATATTTTTCAATCCAAGTGACACAAGATATTCAGACTTAGAAGGTCTTGAGGCTGTTGTTCCATTTTTTGATTTTAAAGTACCAATACTTCCTGATGAAGATGTAAAAATGGAAAAAGGTACAGGTCTTGTAATGTGCTGTAAATACGGAGACTGGCAGGATGTTGAATGGATCAGAAAACACGCAAAACAGATCTCACATAAAGAATGTATACTTAGCGAATCTGGGTATATAAAAAATCCTATTGATAACACAAATTATCACCCAGAAATTATAGAAACATGGGGCAAAGATATAGAGTTTACAGTTAAACAGTATCGTGAGAAAATTATTAAAACTTTGGAGTTTTTAGAATTAATTAATAAAAAAATCTTAATTAAACACAGCGTTAAAATTGCAGAAAGAAGCAAGGCAAACATTGAAATTATTGATAAAAATCAATGGTTTTTAAATATAAAAGACTTTAAAAACGACTTACTTTTAATTGCTGAAGCTATAAATTTTCATCCTTCTCATTTAAAAAACCGTTTAATTCAATGGATTGAAGGTGTCAATCAAGACTGGTGCATTTCTCGTGATAGATATCTAGGTATAAAAGTTCCTGCATTTGTAACTGATGACGAGGTTTTTATTGCAGAAAAAAATCAACTTCCTGTTGAAAAAGATGATATTTTTGATTATCCTGAGATAAGATTGCCTGTTTTTGACACTTGGTTTACAAGTTCAGTAAGTCCACAACTTAATTCTGGAAAAATAAACTCAGAATATTATCTTGATGAATGGAAAAATATTTCTCCGATGTCATTAAGACCCCAATCTCATGAGATTATTCGTACTTGGACTTTTTATACAATTGTAAAAAGCTACCTCCATGGTTTGACACGAGATGAGCTTGAGTCTAGAAATCAGTATGTTCAAAAATTCGGCAATACATATGAAAATATTAAGTACTTTTTTGAGCAAAATATCTGGAATAGGGAGGTTATAATTAACAGATTTATTCCATGGACGGATGTTATGCTTTCTGGTTGGTGCTTGGCATCTGATAAAACAAAAATGAGCAAATCAAAAGGCAACGGAGTTGATCCTTACAAGTTAATTCAAGAACATTCAAGCGATGTTGTTAGATATTGGGCTTCTTGTTCAAATCTTGGAGTTGATACGCCTTTCAATGAAACAAAGTTCAAAGACGGAAAAAGATTAATTTCTAAGGTAAAAAATGCTGTTAATTTTTGCAATCTATCAACAGACAATTTGAATTTTAATCAAAATCCAGATGTTATATATGATTTTGATAAGTGGGTATTGACAAAAATGTCATATTTAATAGAAAATGTAGAAAAAGAAATGAATAGATTTGAATATTCGAAAGCTAAAACATTAATTGAGGATTTTTTCTGGAAAGATTTTTGTGATGACTACCTCGAGATAGTAAAAACTAGAAGTTATGGCTTAAAGGCGAATGCATACGATGGTGTAACGTTATCTGAATCTGAAAAAAATCATATTTTATCTGCACAAGATTCATGTACTTTTGCCATAAAAACAGTCTTAAATTCTGTTTCTGTAATGTTATATCCATTTATTCCAAATTCAATGGCTGAGGTTTTACGAGAGTTAAAAATTGAGAACAATGAAGATTTAAGATGGCCAAGTCAAAAATTCAACTTTGAATATAATATCTCAAATGCTTTGCCTATTCTTCATTTCACAAGAGCAAAAAAATCTGAAGAAAAACTGTCAATAAAATCACCTGTATTTAAAATTGGAGGACTTAAACCAGACATGCCAAACAATGTAAAGCATGATCTTTTTCAGACAATTAACGCTCTTAAAGCTCAAATTTTAAATACTGAAGAAATTACAGTTGAAGTTTAATTTTTTTCTGCTAATATTATAAATATAATTATAATACAAAATATGTGGAGCTTTAGTGGTAAAAAATCTGATTCTGTAGACTCTAAATCTCAGTCTGTCAGTAATAATAACGATTCTTTTTTATGTCTTTCGGAGACGGAAGATTTGATTTCTAGGCTTTTGGCTAAAAATATGTGAAATAAGCTTGGTAGATTTATAGGTTTTAAAAAAAGACAGACAGAGAGATTTTTAGCTGAAGTTTTTGGAAAATTAGTTAAAAAACACTAGCGGTTTATTTCGCTTTCAATTGCGTTTGCAATATCTTCTGGAGTTAGCTTTAGATATTTTGCGACTTCGTTGCCAAATGCTGAAATTGCAAACTTATTAACTCCAAAAAACAAACCTTTTCTGCCAATTATATTTTTCAGATGTTCTCCGCTTGAAAACTCAATTGCCACTTTTAGTTTACATTTATTTTCAAACAAAATTTTAGACTGATAATTTAAGTCTTGTTCTTCAAATCTTTCCACAGAAGGAATCGAAACTATATTTACGCTTAAATTTGAGAGCTTATTTTTCACTTTAATTGCAAGATCAACCTCGGTTCCTGTAGCGTATATAACTATGTCAGGTCTTTTGAATTTTCCATCAATTATGTATGCACCTTTTTTTGATTCGTTTGTTTTGTAAAACTTTCTCAATAAGGGCATTTTGGACTTAGAAACGATAATTACAGTAGGTTTGTTTAGGTTTTCTTTCCAGCATTCAAATGCCTCTTTTAATTCTACTTCATCACAAGGTCTAAAAACATTAATATTAGGAACACTTCTTAACATTGTTAAATGTTCAATTGGTTGATGAGTAGGGCCGTCTTGACCTATAAGTATTGAGTCGTGACTAAAAATATACAAATGAGGCAGCTGCATCAATGCTGAAAGTCTTATTGCGGGTTTTAGATAATCAGAGAAAACTAAAAATGTTCCACAAACATGATTTAAACTAGATAGTACAATTCCGTTTCCAATCGCAGACATTGCGTGTTCTCTTACGCCGTAATGTATAAAAGACCCCTTGAAGCTTTTTTTAGATACGGCGTGGTATTTGGTGTTTTTAATTTTTACAGAATCGCTTAAGTCTGCACAACCAGATATTAAATTTTTTTGAACCCTTAAGATGTTTTCTAAAAATATACTCGATGACATCCTTAGTTCAAAGTCTTTGTTTCTAACTTTTTTCAATATATTATCAAAATTTATATTCTCATTTTTTGTGAAATTGTCGTATTTTTCTTGATGGATTTGCATTAAAGATTGTCGTTTTTTAAATTTATCTTCATTTGTTTTTGAAAATAATTTGAATTTTAAACGAATTTCTTCTGGTATTTTGAAGTGCTCAAATTCTTTCCAGTTAAGATTTTTTCTCACAGCTTCAATTTCAGGTAGTCCAAGAGGAGCACCATGTGCCTTTTCGGAACCTTGTTTCTTGTCTGCACCAAATGCCATAATTGTATTTGCTTTTATGAAGTATGGTAGTTTTGATTTTCTTGCCCTTTTGAATGCTGAATCGATTTCAGAAATACTATGTCCGTCTATTTCTTCTGTTTCAAAACCAAAACTTTTCATTTTTTGAAGATGATTTTCTGAGACAGCTAAGTCTGTTGAGCCGTCTATGCTAATTTTGTTGCTATCAAATATTACAATCAAATTATCGAGACCCAAATGACCCGCTAAACTTAATGCTTCGTATGTAATTCCTTCCATCAAACATCCGTCTCCAACAAGACAGTAAACTTTATAATTAAAAAGCTCTTTATTAATTCTTTGTTGAAATATTTTTCCTGCAATTGCCATTCCTACTGCCATCGCAAGCCCTTGACCAAGTGGACCAGTTGAACATTCTATTCCTCTTTTTACATCCACTTCAGGGTGTCCAAAACATACATGGGTTTTTTCTGTACGAAAATTTTTAATATCATCAAGCGTAATATCGTAGCCTGTTAAATGAAGCATTCCGTAAAGTAGCATAGAGCCATGTCCAGCAGATAAGACAAATCTATCTCGATAAGGAGCATCAGGAGATTCTGGATTAAACACTAAATGATTTGAAAATAATGTTGTTACAATATCTGCTGCTCCCAAAACCATACCAGGATGTCCACTTTGAGCTTTTTCAACTGCATCAATTCCAAGCATTCTAATTGCATCAGATAGATGATTCAATTCATTTTTGTATTTAGTTCGATGCATTTTTTATTTATATTCATAAAATGAATAAATTTAAATTAAATATATTTCAATTTAAATTGACATTTATTTGGTTTTATTCTTTAAAATAGAGGCAATTTTGCATATTATATGTTATTATAAGATATTTTGTTATATGAAAATTTTTATTGCAAATTGGAAACTACATTCTGATTTAAGCATGGCAAGAAATTTTTTACAAAAGTTAAAAGGTTTAAAAGAATTAGAAAAAAATAAAATTGTAATATGTCCTCCGCTTTTGTATTTACACTCTTTGCAGGATATTTTAAAATTTAAAAATTTTGAACTTGGCGCTCAAGATGTTTTCATAACTCCTGATGAAAAAGAAACAGGCTCAATATCTGCTGAAAACTTAAAAGAAGCAAATGTTTCTTGGGTTATTTTGGGTCATAGCGAGCAAATAAAAAGACACAACATGAATTTAAACGATATCAATAAAAAATTGATGTATACTTTGGAAAAAAATCTGAATGCGGTTTTATGCGTTGGAGAAGGATTAATGGAAAGAAGACAAAACATGCAGTTTGATGTTGTTAAAGATCAGCTTCATAAAATTCTAGACAAAGTGCCTTCTTTTTTTTCAAAAAACATTGTAATTGCATATGAGCCAGTTTGGTCGATTGGAAGTTCAAAGGCTGCGAGTGTGTCTGATATAATGTCAATGACTACATTTTTAAAAAAAGAATTGTCAAAACTTGGTTTCAAAGATTCTAGGGTTATCTACGGTGGATCGGTACACTCTGGAAATGCTGCAGAAATTCTATCTGTACCAGAGATTGAAGGTCTTTTAATAGGAAGATCTGGGGTTGAAGTAAACGAGTTATATAATATTGCAAATGCAGAATAAATTTGATGTAGTTATAATTGGTGCAGGTCCTGCTGGTTATGTTTCAGCAATAAGATCTGCACAGCATGGTCTTTCAGTTTGTTTAGTAGAAAAAGAACATATGGGTGGTATATGTTTAAACTGGGGCTGTATTCCAACAAAGGCACTTTTGAAGTGTGCCGATGTCTACAGTGTATGTAAAAAAGCTTCTGAATTTGGAACTCATGTTAAAATTGAAGGCGTCGACATTGATGCAATGGTTAAGCACTCCAGAGATACATCAGAAAAATTATCATCTGGAATAGGGCTGTTAATGAAAAAACATAAAATTACAGTTAAAATAGGGCTTGCAAAAATAACAGGAAGAAATACCGTAAAAATTAATGAATTCGAAACAATAGAAGCAAAGAATATTGTAATTGCAACTGGTGCAAGTGCTAGAAAAATTGACGACTGGGGTATTGATGAAAATATTGTCTGTACATATAAAGGAGCAATGATTCCAAAAACTCTACCGAAAAAATTGGTAATAATAGGCGGAGGAGTAATTGGCATGGAATTTGCATCTTTTTATAATACCATAGGATCAGATGTAACTGTATTGGAAGTTGGGAATGGAATTCTTCAAACAGAAGATGCAGAAATTGTAAAAATAGCACGGAAAGAATTTGAGAAAAAAGGAATAAAAATACTAACCTCTGTA
>CAXNCX010000004.1:0-21663 GCA_964201065.1 Candidatus Deianiraeaceae bacterium
TAAAAATTACAGTACTTCCGTCAACTACATTAATTTTAGAATTTTTAAACAAACCTGCCATTGCATCAATATAAAGTCTTTGACGAGTCACATATTTAGACTTACTGTATTCTTCAAATATAGAGTTAAACTTAGCAGAATTACCGTACGCTTCATTTACGACTTGCAAACTATAACCTTCTGCGTCAGAAATCATTTTTCTTGCCTCTCCTCGTGCAACAGGAATTATACTATTTGCATAAGCTTGTGCTTGGTTAATTTTACTCTCTTTGTCAACTCTTGCGGTCTGAACATCTCTAAAAGCGTCAATTACTTTTGCAGGAGGGTCTGCTTTAAGCATTTGAACAAGAACGATTTTTACACCAGAATCATAACTATCTAATATGGATTGTAAAATATCTTGAATTTGTTTTTCGATTGCACCTCTCCCGCTTGTTAAAATTGTTTCAAGTTTTGTCATTCCAATTACCTCTCTAATAACGCTTCTACCTGTGTCATAGACGCTCATTTCTTGGTCTTTTACACTAAAAAAATATTTGTTTAAGTCATTAATTACCCATTGAATTTGAAATTCAACATCAATAATATTTTCTTCACCTGTAAGCATCAAGCTTTCATCAATTCTATCTGAAGACTTGACATCTGGTGCAGTGGTGTGCATTAAAACTTGGCTTTTTTGCTTAATATACTGACTATTTAAATTTTGTCTGAATCCATCATCTGAGCCGATTTTAATGGTTTTAACTCTCGTGACTTTTGCTTTAAATATTTCTTCTATAGGAGAAGGAAATTTATAATTTAAGCCTGAATTTGATGTTCTGTTATACTTTCCAAGTCTTAGTATTATTGCTTGTTCTTCTGGTGCAACAATAAAAAATCCAGTTGCAAGCCAAAGACCAAAGACTGTAAAAGATGCAAGCAAAACTAAGTTTAATGGATTTATTTTTTTAGCAAATGGGCTTTTTTTATTCCAATTGAAAAAAAGCTTTAAATCCTCAAAAAAAGACTGAAAAAAATCCTGCTCCGATTCTGAAGGTTTGTTTTTTTGATTTTCTTGTTGCTTATTATCGTTATCTTCAAAAGGATTCATTGGTAATAATATCTTCTCAAAAAATTAAAACAATAAATACTTAATTTTCAACAAAGTCTTCAATAAGAATATTTATATACCCGTTATTTTTTTCTATATTGCCTAAAAACTCAATTTCTTTTGAAATATAATTAGACAAAAAGGCTACATTATCAAAGCTGCGTTTAAATAAAGTTGCACGGAATTTTTTAAAAGTATTTCTTGCTGTTAAATGAATTGTATACATTTTTTCTCGTTCCTCAATTTTATCCAATATAAACCCTGTAAATAAAAACAAAGGCTTCGCATTGTTAATACCAAAAGGCTCAAGCTTAGATAAAAAATCCAAAAACTCTTCATTAACTGAAGTGGGAACTATAATAGAATCAAAAAATTTAACCTTATTAACATAAACAGAGGCAATAGATTCTTTAACAAAATTACGAAACAAATCTACATTTTTCAACTCAAGACTTAAACCTCCCGCCTTTTTATGACCTCCACCTTTAATTAAAATTCCTTTATTAACAGCATTAATTATAATATCGCCAATATCAATTTCATCTACGGATCTTGCAGACATTTTAATTTCATTGTTTTCATTAATAAAGCCAACAAAAACCGGCATATGATATTTATCTTTTAGCCTTGAAGCAATAATACCAATTAAGCCTTCATGCCAAGTTTTATAATAAATAAAAACAAAACCGTCTTTATTTATATCTTCCTCGTTAATTTTAATATCCTCAAGAATATCTAACTCTATTTCCATTCTCAATAAATTGCATTCAATCGCCTTATTTGTAAGTGAAAATATTTCGTCATTAAATTCTTTTGTTTTTAGTATATTGTAGCCTAAAAACTCAGACTTTTCTGCTGCCAAACGCCCACCTGCATTAACCACAGGACCTATTTTATATCCAATTGTTCCATTGGATATACTCGTTACATTTAGTTTTTCCAGCAAAACCGCCAAACCTTTGTGTGATTTAGAAGATATCAACTCAAGCCCCTTTTTATAAAATGCCCTATTGAGTCCTTCCATGCTCATTACATCACAAACAGAGGCAACAGCTACAATATCCAAGTACTGCATTAAATCTGGTTTTTGTTTAATTTTAAAATAGTTATTTTGCTCCAATACAATATTAAGTCCAATTAACACAACCCATAAAACCCCGCAAGCACACAAATATGTTAGTCCAGATTCATCATCAGTACGATTTGGATTTACAATTGCTTTTGCCATAGGCAATCCATTTAATTCATCTTGTTTGTGATGATCAATTACCAAAAAATCTAAACCTTTTGAATTTGCGTAATCAATAGCTTCAAAAGCAGTTACTCCACAATCAAGAGATAATAATATTTTACAATCTAAAAGAGCAAGTTTGTCAATCGCAGACTTGCTCACACCATATCCTTCAGTTATTCTGTTTGGAATATGAATAATAAAATTTTTAAAACCAATTGCATTAAAATATAGGTCTAAAAGTGCAGCACTTGAGCTTCCGTCAACATCATAATCAGCAATTATGCCTATTTTTTTGTTGTCTAAAATAACAGAGTCTAAAATTTTACACAAATCTTCACAATCTTTTAGTTCAAAAGGATGAGGAAGTAAGTTTTTAATTTTAGGGTCCAAGAAATCATTGAAATTTTTTTCATTTACAACACTTCTTGTGCTTAATATTCTTGCAACTGGCTCGCTAATTTTTTTACTAACATAAAAAGAATACTTGATTTTATCTATTTCGTTTATTTGTATATTAAAGCCAAGAATACTTCTTTTATTAATCATAAGCAACTTGCTAAAATGGTATTGTTTAAATCTGTTACTAAAATTTTCCTAGTCTTTTTTTTGTTTGCAAGTAATATCTGCTTATCAGTTGATCCAGATATTTTAAGTGGAAAGTTATATACTGAGCCGGTTTCAGATTGTTCAGTTAAGAATCAACCGCCTGAGATGTCTCTTTGTCTACCTAATCGCAACATTTGTTATGGAGCAAATCCAAGAAACCTCCGGGAGGATCTTCCTTACCCCGTCACATACTACGCTCGTAATCGGGACATACACCTTGTAACATGTTACAAAGAATATGTACGTTATGATTATGAAGACAATGCACTTAAAATTTTTGGCTGTAAAGAGGTTATATATGAGGAAGGACGAAATTGCAGTTATGATTTAAGTTTTAAAGATGTTCCTATCAAACCCTGCCTATACAAAGAAAGAGAAAGATACCACAATAATTATCTTGACAAAAGCGCAGTCTGTGAAACTAGTAACACACTATATGGATGGTGTGACCAAAAGGGTGGAAAGTATTGGTATATGTATGATTTTATACAAAACAAACAATATTGCATAATAAGTGATCAGAAAAAAGTTTGCGACAAACCAGACGATAGTAGTTGCAAATGCTTGATGCCACTTTCATACTTAAACTTAAAAGACGACAAATGTGAGTTAGTAGATAATGCAGAGTTTTGGTGGTGTGCTAGCCCAATAGGACCAAGATGCAAAGAGGGATATGAAATGATTGCCCCAAGTATATATCCTTTTCCATATGGAGCTTGCCTAAAAAAATGTCCTGAAAATGCAACAAGAGATTCATCAAATGAATGCAAATGCAAAAGCGGTTTCTTGACTAGTATAATCCAAGATACTTTAAGCTGTGTATGGTGTCCAGATGATGGCAATCAATTTTTTCAAGATGGAAAATGTGTATCATGTCCTCATGACGGTCAACACTTTATCATGCCGGTCTCTGGAAAGCTTGGTTGCATAGAATGTAAGATAACACCGGGGGGAACTTACTATATGCTAAATGGAGAATGTAGGACTTGTATTCAAAATGCAACATTTGATGCAATAGAGCAGAAATGTAAGTGTAAAGCAGGATACACAGCAAGCTTAACAGGAAGCATGTGTGTTTCAAGTACAACATCCGATGTCAATTTAGGATCTTTATTAGAGTGTTCTGTAAGACAAGAATTAAACACAACCACAGGTAAGTGTGTCTGCAAAGCTGATTTTAAAGGAGACACTTGCAATCAATGTGTTGATCCTTTAAAAACTTTTATACAGGATGCAAATTCTTGTATAGTTATTGATACTAGCTTTTTATGCCCTCCTGGACGAGTCGCAGATTGTAAAACTTTGGACAATGGCAACAAGTCTTGTGCATGTATTAATAGCTGTGAAGATCCAACACCTTCATATGATGTTGAAAAAAAACAATGTATTTGTCATACTGGCAAAACATATAATGGTAAATGTGTTGACACATGTCCAGATTTTTATAAAGTAAATGACAAACAAGAATGTACAAGACAGAATTGTACTGATGGTAAAACTTTAATAAAAAGCGGGGATTGTATTGTTGCAGGCCTTACAGATAACAACGGATCATCATTTTCAGCTTGTCAATGTGATAATCTTGCAGAATTTAAAAACGGAGTTTGTCCTTCTAAAGGTTGTAATACAGGCTTGGAATGTTATTTTTTAAGAGATACTGCCGGCAATCCAGTTTCAAGTGTTGGATATTGCGTACTAAAAGAAACTACAGGAAAATGCAACACAAACTTGGATTGTAGATACGGCTTTGTTTGTACAGGTGGCATAGGCAATAATGTGGGCTCACAAACGCTTAAAAACGGTATTTGTAAGCCAACGATAGTGCTAAGACAAATATGTTTGCTAATTCAAATAACAAACGGAATAATTGCAAGAGGAACGGTTGCATTGTGTTTAATTTCTTTAACAATGGCATTTTTATTTGGAAAAATGGATTACAAACCTTTAATTGCTTTTGCTATTGGAGTTGCCTTGATATTTGGAAGTTTCCAAGTAATGTTCTTAATAACCGGAGACAGATATGAATCTTGTGATTTAATTAACACAATAACTTTAGATTTTATATATTAACTTTATGAATAATGTTCTAGGAAAAACTTACAACTTGCTCGATAAAGGCTTTATTAGAGTAATTGATGTAATGGGAGACGACTCTTCAATCGTACAAGCTGCAAGAGTTTCATATGGCAAAGGCACAAAAAGTGTCAATGAGGATAGAGGCTTAATTAGATACTTACTTAGACATCGCCATACAAGTCCTTTTGAAATGTGTGAATTAAAAATTCATGTAAAAATGCCAATATTTGTTGCAAGACAGTGGATTAGACACAGAACTGCGAATCTTAACGAAATATCAGCTAGATATTCTGTGATGGAAAATGAATTTTACATACCAGAATTGGATGATTTATGTCAACAATCTAAATCAAATAAACAAGGTCGAGACAATCCAATAGAAAAAGAAAATGCAGAAAAGATTCAAGATATTATGAAAAAAATAAATTCCGACAGCTTCAATGAGTATGAAAATCTCATAAAAGATAACAACCTAGCAAGAGAGCTTGCAAGAACAATACTGCCTGTTTCTTTATATACTGAAATGTATTGGAAAATAGACCTGCACAATCTTTTGCATTTTATTGCTTTACGAATTCATCCACATGCACAAAAAGAAATTAGAGTTTATGCAGAAGCCTTAATGGATATAGTAAAAAACTGGCTACCTCTTGTTCACGAAGCATTTGTTGATTACAGAATTAACTCAATAGAAATGTCAGGATTTGATGTAAAAAAATTAAGCAACTTACTTGATAACGAAAAAGTGAAAAATTTTATATCCGAAAATCAAAATCTAAAAGGAGAAGGTCAAGAATTCTTAGATAAGCTTAAAAAAATAATCGATTCAGATTCTTTTTAATCATGAAAACAGGCATTTATATTCACTGGCCTATTTGCAAATATAAATGTGAATATTGCGACTTTGCGTCTTATGACAAATTGAATATAGATAACAAAGACTTAATTATAGCATACTTAAAAGAAATAGAATTTTACGGGAAACAATGTCAAGACATTCAAATATCTACAATATTTTTTGGCGGTGGCACCCCTACCCTTATGACACACGAGGAAATAAGTAGTATATTAAATTGTATAAAATCTTGTTTTGCTTTGACAAAAGACTGCGAAATAACCACAGAAGCAAATCCAGATGATATTAACTATGAAAAAATTTCATCATTAAAAGAAAATGGCATAAATAGAGTTTCTCTTGGTGTTCAGTCTTTTTTAAAACATGAATTAGATATTTTATCAAGAAAACACAACCCTGAAGACATTATTGAGGCAGTATCTCTTATTAAAAATAATTTCACAAATTACAGCATCGACATAATTTACGCCATACCAAATCAATCACTTCAAGACATAGAGAGAAACATAGAATATATTGAAAAAATCAGACCGCCACACATCTCCATGTATACCCTGATGATAAAGCCTAACACACCCTTTTTTAATAAATATTATAAAAAAATACCCTCTGAATTGGAAGAAGAGTGCTTCGAATTTGTACGCGAAAAAATGAAAAATATGAACTACAAACAGTACGAAATATCAAGTTTTGCAATTGAAGATAAATTTGAGTGTAAACATAACAAAATATACTGGCAATATGACGACTACATTCCAATTGGACCCAGCAGTCATGGAAAGTTTAAACAACATCGAATTATTAACCACACAACTCCTAAAGCATGGATGGAATGTGTAATGAAAAACAATCATGGTCAATTTTACAATCGCATAATTTCGAGTAAAGATGCAATTATGGAGATTCTACTTATGGGGCTAAGACTTAAACAAGGAATAGACTTAACAGGCATCGAAAATGAACTTGGAATTGATTTGACTAAAGAGCTAAACTTAAATAAATCAAATATAGCGAATCTTATAGAGATTAAAAATAATCATCTAAAACCAACTAGCAAAGGTTTTGGCTTTATAGACTATATCTGTAGAGAGCTGTGTTAGCTTTACGAAATCTGAAATAAAACTTGCATAAGTTTTTTTTGTGATTATAACTTATTATAAGTTATTTTATTTTTTTATGGAACGTAACAATTTTACAACACCCAATATAAGACTGCAACACAGTCAAGCTCTTCTTGATGTAATTCGTGGCAACCCACATCCTGATGCTTTAGATCGGAGGGCTTTAGTGGATGGTGCACAACTATTAACAGAAATTGATCAAAATTCATGGAATTCATATACTATATTGAATAGATTTTATCCAAATTCAGGAATTCAAGAATCAAATCCACAAAGAATTTGTGACATGGTCTGCTCAAGAATAGCAAATAAAATACTTTCAGAAATTGACATTAATGATTCTAGATATATACAGGCCGACAGAGAAATTTTTGATGAGGCAAGGTCAATTAATGATGAAAGACTTGATAGTTATGAGATTCGTTGTGTGTTGAGAATGTTACGGCTTCATCACACATTAAATCACTGCACTCCTGAGGAGATTATATCATTCCGGGAGATGCAAAATATAAGGGACGACGAAGAAGATTTTGATTTTATTGATTTAATGATAACGATGGGTGATGCTTTTTTACAGGCTCATAGATCTCGTGTTCTTTCTTTGCAACCTCCTTTTCAACACAATGAATCTGTAAAATATAATCATACCGCCATTACTCTTTCAGAATCGGAGAATAAGTATATTTTTGGCAAAGATTTAACAAAACAATTAAATAAGTTTCATAACATAAATTATATTTTGAGTGGTATTAGTGCTGTTCCTTTTTATAGAACTGTTGTTAAAGATAAAATAGTTCAATTTTGCGAAGCTAATAATCTTTATAACGACGATTTAAATAAATTATTAACTTCTTTCACTAATCACTATATTATTAATCACACAGACGTTGTTACTAAGATTAATTACATATTCAGTTTTTGTTTTAAAAATAATGAGTCACCGATGCATAAAAGAATGTTGACTGATTTGGCTGTGGCAATATACAATGTTGATGACGGTTGTCAGGCAAATATTGGAAATAAAGTTTCAAAGCTTGCTTTGGAGTGTTATTTGACAAAAAATAATGTTAAAGATAGAAATTTTATTCTTGCGATGCTTGACTCTGTATACAATGATATTTGGGGAAAAATACAAAATTCAGCTGTATCTCAAAATGCAAACACTGATTTACTCGGAACTTATACAAACGGTCTACAATTCTTGAGTGCCTTTCAAAATGCCACTTTTAGATTGGACACCCTACATACTTTACTTGAAGCTACAATCAACTCTTGTGAATTAAAAAATGACCTAGATTATTATAAAGTGTTTCAAATTCATCAAATTGATAAAATAGACGGTCTTTTAGAATCAGGAGAATTGGAAGAATTGGCAATCTTACATTTAACTTCAAAAATATTAAAAGTATGTAGTTCACCTGAAGCAGTGAAAAAATTTGAAACTTTACATAAAGAAAAATTGCAAAAGATAGATAAAATAAAAGAATGTCTTGATTATATTGCTTACAAAGAAAATAAAACAAACTCACTAATTCAAGAGGCACAAGAAGTTTTGTCTAAACAAACAAGCAATTCAGATGCTCTTGTTTCTTTGAATCCTGAACTGTCTAAAGTACAAAGTGATTTAGCTAAACATAGTCATTTAATTAAAAAGCTAAGCAATGTTAAAAAAACTAGAGAAAACAACAGAATTGAACAACTTACGACACTTGAAATTAACAACACTCCTCACAGCATTAAAGTAGCAAATCATACACTAAAAACAAAGTTAAATGCAAAAATGAAAGATATTGATCAGAGTATATTAAAAAAGATTGCATCAGATCTTCATCCAGAAATTAATGTAGATAAAATATTATCTGATACAGTTTCTTATGAAGATGTTTTGTTGTTTAAACAAAAACAAGAAAAGTCTGCATCGAAGATTCAAAATGCTTTTAGAAAACATAAAAACATGAAAACTAATCCACAAAATACATTGCAATTCGAAGAATCTAAATCAAATACTTTGTAATTAATTCACCAACAAAAAACAATACTTCACTTTTAAAAATTTATTTGGATAATATTTGCAATTCTTTAAACAACTTATCATGAAAATTTCCTATTTAGCCATAGGCTCTAATAGTCAAAATGCCAGAGAAAATATTGAAAAAGCAATAAGCTTAATTGCAGAAAATTTTACGCTTATTAAAACTTCTTTTTTGTTTAAAACTCCTGCATTGCTAAAAGATGACGATGCACAGGACAATAAAATTTTCTTAAACACAGCAGTTGAAATTAAAACGACACTTAATCCATTTGATTTACTTGATAAAATTCAAGAAATTGAAAAACAACTTGGTAAAAATAATAAAACTTGGAAAGCTCGCGTAATTGATATTGACATACTAACATATGACGATTTAGAGATAAACTCAGAGAGGTTGAAAATTCCTCATACGGGTTTATTTCAAAGAAGTTTTGTTTTAGATCCGCTTTTACATATTACAAATGGAGAATTTTTTAAAAAAGTGCTAAAAGCTTCTAGAAAACTAAAAACAAAACAGCCTGTAATAGTTGGCGTTATAAACATAAACGACAATTCATTTTCAAACGATGGAACATTGGATGAAAAAATCTTAAGAGAGAAAATTAGACACTGGAATGAAAATGGAGTTCAAATGATTGACATAGGCTCTCAATCTACACGCCCAGATTCAACTTTAATAGCAGAAAATAAAGAGAGAGAGTTGATTATCTGGGGTTTGAAAATAATCTTAGATGAACTTTCAAAAAGTAATTTTAAATACACACTCCCAAGAATAAGCATTGACAGTTTTTATAAAAACACAATTCAAGAGGCAAAGCTAATAAATCCTGAAATTATAACAAACGACCAATCTGGGTTAATTAGATGTTCAGACAGCACAATAATATCAATGCACAACAACGCTCTGCCTGTTGATAAATCAAAAATGTTTAAAGACCTAAAAGAAATGAAACTTAGTTTGTTTAAATTTTTAAACGCCATCCCAAAACAAGAAAATTACATTATAGACCCCGGAATTGGATTTGGAAAAATAGGACATCATTCGCTTTACATAATTCAAAATATACCTAAGCTTTTCTTTCGCTATAACTTAAAAATAATGATTGGACATTCAAGAAAAAGATTTTTATCTGAATTTAACAATTCTTTAAACCCACAAGACAGAGATATTGAAACATTAGGAATTTCTATAGGCATTTTAAATAAAGTTGAATTTATAAGAGTACACAATCCAATCCTTCATATTAAAGCTATTGTGAGCTTTTTACACACAAATAATCAATTAAAATTTGTACACTGTAATTAATTTATGTAGTATGTATAATAATTTAAATAATTTTTACATGGAAAACAATTCACAATACTCAATAAACAACAA
The DNA here is from genome assembly GCA_964201065.1 of Candidatus Deianiraeaceae bacterium. GTDB lineage: Bacteria > Pseudomonadota > Alphaproteobacteria > Rickettsiales > Deianiraeaceae > CAXNCX01. Next base: position 10,394 of record CAXNCX010000004.1, read on the forward strand.
CCTGTCACAACTCAATTTAGAAGAAAAAATATTAATCTACAAATCAGAAATAAAGTGCTTCGAAAACAAAAAAACCAAAGAGACATGGGACATAAAACAAATCACAGCCACAGATAATAAAGAGATTTTAATTAAGTTATATAACTATAATCAAGAATCTTTAGATTTAACCATGACAACACAAGCTGCCCACATTAAAAAGAAGAAAGATTTAGGGAGTGAAATAGGAAATTTTTATTATGCTTACATTTTATTTAAGTCTCACTCTGAAGAGGAATTTGCTATACCTTATGACTTAACGGAAGAAAAAACAAGGTACATGAGAAAACTATCTTCAACACATCTTGAACTTGAAAAAGAGACTTTAGAAATGCAAGAAAAATTGGCTAACAACATGTATCAATCCTATGATGATTTCTTAAAAGACTTCATAAAAAACATTGAATATGTCTTAGATGAAGGTGTTGACCTTGAGCTAAATGCCATGAATATACTAAAAAAAATGAACATCTTGATACCGGATGTAAGCAAAGAAAAAATTCTTCATAGTAATGATGAAATTTTGAAACTTATTAACAAACAAGCGATTTATTTTGATCGCATAATTGAGTTGGCATCAAAAAAATTTTATATAACGAAAAATAATATTAAAAATAGAATTGGCACAATGTTGTCAAAATTAACATTAACACAAGCAATCCAAAAAACAACAAAAGAATCTAAAAAACAAAGATCTCTTAAAAAAATTCTTGAAGCGATTAATAAAGAGACTAATATTCTTGATAACATCGCCATTAACAAAGAACTTGCAAATACTCTTATATACATTATTGAAGAGGACATTGCTGAAAGATTGTCAAAGTTAAAATTATCTACATTCTCAAGTATGTTTTTGACAAATGCTTTTACAATGAATGATTTTTTCAACACATTAAACACAGTGCAAAAAGATACTATAAATGAAAGCATCGAAAAAACTAAAAATAAAACATTAGAAATGATAAAATCAAACCAACACACAAATGATCAAGTTATCTTAATTCCAAGTCATTTTTGCTTTCTAAAAACACTATTTAATCCTGACTTTACAAAACAAATTGTAGAAATAACTGCATCTTCAATCGCATTACAATCTGATGATATTCAGGTAAATCAAGGAAACATTATCATTCAAAATAGTAATAATAATTTTACACCTGTAGTAATAGATACAGGACATAGCTTTAGAAAAAGCAAGTCATATGGTGTTGAAAGTGCTAATCAAAATACATTAGATATTTCAGTTAGTCGAAATATAAACTATCCCATGGCTTTGATAGCAAACATGGATGAAGAAATGCAGGTAGTCTTTGTTAAAACATACTTTAAAGCTCAGCTAGAAATAATGATTCAACAGGGTTTTATTGAAAATGTACAAAACACAAATCAATTCAACCAACTTTTAGAAGAAGATTTAAAAAACAATACAAACATTGCAATGGAAAAGTTTAATAATGCAAAAGAGAAACTAAGACAAAAATATCATATCATTATTTGCGAAGAATTAGATTCTTCAAAATGCTATTTTAATGCCATGAAAGCCGTCACAGTTGGAAGACTTAATACAAACGATCAAGATCTAATTCAAACGATATTAAGTGAAGTACTAGAATTACAGCAAATCCCGCAAAATAACAATCTAAGCTTTGCTAGTCATCAACTTGAAAGTAATTTTGAAGAATATCTAAAAAGCTATAAATTCGATAAAAAGTCACCCAATATGACAGAAATCATTAAAAAATGGCCTGAAAAATTGCCAGACAATCATAAAAGTGAACTCTTAAATGCTATAAATATAAACGAAAATAATATTTTTATACCTATAGCTAGACCTAATATACTGAATGTACCAACTAACATAGCTGAAGAACAAAAATATGATGATATAGAGGAAGTGCCAATTCACCAGAACCCTCAACCTAACTCAAACAGAACAGCTGTAGCTCAGTATCCAGATTTTCAAGAAATACAGAATGAAGCTTTGCACATAAACCAAATACCTCAATATCAAGCCCAAGTTCATCATCGTAGGCTAGCAGAGCCAAACCAAGAAAATCAGCAAAGACAACCTGGAGTTCTGTACAACCCAGAAACTACAACCGAAGACACAACATGCTGTTATAATAATAATTCAAAGTGTGTCACTTTCTAACATCCATCTAAAACATTTACAATAATCATAATCATGATTTAAGTAAGTCTCTCTTGTATAAGCCATGATTATTGCCATTTGGTGTAGACACACAAACACAAACATAATTGCAGTAAACGGTGAAATTCCATGGTATTCTAGGCAAGACAAAAAATTTTTTAGAAGAGTTTCTAAATTAGGCTCTGTTGCAATGGGTAAAAACACATATAACGACATAAAAATTAACAATCCAAGTTTTTTTGATAACCAAAATTACATTGTATTGTCTAGTCAGGATAGCATTGAAAATATAAAATATAAGACGGAGCATTTAATTTTAGCAGGGGGTTGTAGAATTTATTATGACTTTTTAACTAAAACTAAGGTTGATGTTATATACGACTCTGTTTATAAAGGTTTTTTAGATCTATGTGATGTATCAAATAAAATAAATATAAGCTCATCAATCGATATTTTAGAAAATAAATACACAATATCAAAGACATTTAAAATAGAAGAAAATGTGATTTGTAACAAATGGATATTGACAACTAAGTTGTAGTTAATATATTAGGCGGATTAAATTTTTACTTATGAAAAAAGCTTTACTAGCTACTGCTATTTTATCTTTAACAAATTGTGCTTCAATTTATAAAGACAAACTTGAAAAGAGGATTGACAAAGACTACAATTCAACAGAAAAAGAAATAATAATGAAACGAGGCATACCAAAGATTAGATACAGCGACACAACTCATAGATATTTAGAGTACAACTTAGCAAAAGTAAGTCTTTTTGGCTTAATAAATTGTAGAGTAACATACCAAATTAATAAACTAACTAGCAAAATAGATGAATATACATACAATGGAAATGCTTGTTATATTTTTAATGAATAGAGATTTAACGCCTACTTAATTCTACTGTAAAATATTCTTGAATTACGATAAAATCTTTCCATAATTAATAATTATTTAATACTTTTAATTATGGAAAACGCAGCACCTCTACCACATGTATTAGCAATTGATCTTGTAGACTATTACACAAATATAGCAAGTGTTAAGACCATACTAGACATCCAAGATGCAAAATATGTTTTTGATTTTGCAGAAAAATTATTGACTCAACTTCCTACTCAGATTTACAACAATAATGTACAAGATGGCTTAAATTACGCATGCACAGTCCTTAAACAACAAAAAGTGGAGTTGTATCGAAATAAAATTAAACTAAAACTTCAAGATTTAGTAACGAAGAATGTAGGACAGAATAACGGCATGAATCAAAAATATCTAGACTCAGTAATGTCTGGAGACATACACCCATTAAGTATTAGGTTGCAGCAAATAATAAACCACAGATTGCATGATTTTTTTAGTTGCATAGACTATTCCAGTTCAGTATCTAAAACTAATTTTTATTTTAATGAACACAATACTGTATCAAACAACTCAGTTCAAGGAATTATTAACGAAATATCAAAATTTACAAACAATAATCAAGCAAAAACAGAAGAAGAGCTTAGAACTTTAATTAATGAGTTTGAAAATTCATTAATTCAAGAAGGAATATTAAAAGCAGACAGACCTTATAAAACAGACATAGCTGAATTTTATAAAGGCACGACAAGTCTCTTTAACGCCTTAAATATAAGTGAAAAAAACAGCGAAAAAGTGGTACATGCACACTTTAAATACATCACTCAAAATGAAACAACAATTCAAGGCGTAATTTCAAAAATTGAAAAACTTGCAAAATTAACACCTGAAACACAAGGTACAAGAGTTGTGCCATTTGGAAACTGCTTTGCTTGGGCTGATTATTGTGAAAATTTTATTTCACAACACCCACTAAAAATTGAAGTAGAAAGAGAAGAATTTGAACGCAAAATTAAAGAACTGGAAGAAAGAAATGGAGTATTATCTCTGGATAATGCTAGACTTCAACAAATACCTTATATAACAAATAGACTTCAAAATCTTGAAAATCAATTTTCAAGCATTGCGGAGTCAAACATGGTTTTACAAGATACGATTGATGAATTAAATAAACTATTAACAAGAACAGAAAAAGAAAATAAAGAAATGGTTGAAAAAAATGAAAAACTTAACCAAGAGCTACACAATATTCAAGATGTATTAAAAAGAACAGAAGAAAAAAATACAGAGCTACACTTGGAAAATGATCATTTAAAACTAAAAGAAGCAGAAAATCTTAAAAAAACTGAACAACCTAAAATTCGAATTAGTAGATTTAAAAAAATTGAACGGGTACAGCCAATAAAAACAAACAATCTCGAGGAAACAAAAGAAAATAGCTTTCCCGAAAAAGAAAAAACTCAAGCACCAATGAATACTTATAAAAATGTAGTAGCTAAAAAAGATAATTATAACAACTACTAAAAACTATTTAGCACGCTCAACAAACTCAAGAGTTTCAGTTTTTATAATTATCTTCTCCCCTATTTCAATATATTGAGGAACCATAACTCTAACTCCTCCTTTGATAAAAGCAGGTTTAAAAGACCCAGTCACTGTAGCACCTTTAATATAAGGCTCTGTGTCTAAAACTGGTGCAACAATTGTGTCTTCAGGCGTTATAAGCACCAATTCATCATCAATATAGTGCATTTTTATACGCATTCCGTCTTCCATAAGTCCTGAAAAATCACCACAATATCTTTGCATATCGTATTCTTCTTGTTCATAATTCTCTGGATTCATTATGGTTAAAGTTCCTTGACCAACAAACATGATTTCAGAGTTTTTAGTTTCTGATGTAACCTTTTCAATTGTTTCTGATGAACGAAGTCTTGGGGTTATTTTTGTACCCTTTGCAACATCTTTCATTTCAAGTTGCATGTATGCTCCACCTTTACCTGGTTTAACATGCTGAGCATCTAATACTCTGTATACAGCGTTTTCAAATCTTAACAAATGACCAACACGAATTTCATTTACACCAATTATCATAAAATTATTATTCAGATTAAATATAAACAGATTTATTTAAAAGCAAACTATTAGATATTTTCTCCAATAAAAGATTGACTTAAAAAAAAACCTTTTTAGGCTTATTTTGGACAGATGGTCGAGTGGTCTAAGGCACCGGTCTTGAAAACCGGCGTACATTAAAGTGTGCCGTGGGTTCGAATCCCACTCTGTCCGCCACCGTGGACGATACTCCATTTTTGCTATTGCATCAAAGGGTTTTGCATAGGTAAACACTAGCTTTTCTTGATCTAATTTCAAGTTAGTAAACAATAAATTTACAATCTCTCTTTTTTCACTAGTCTCCGAACTTTTAAAAATGTAATAAATATTTTGAGCTAAATAAAATATGGTCTTTGTTTGGATTTGAAGATTTTTATCAATGTCTGGAATTCCATTTATAGAGTTTTCCAGTTCTTTGATTTCTTGATTAATTTGAGATTCTTTTGTTTTGTAAATTTCCTCTGAAATTGTACTGTTCATCAAATAAGTTAAAATGTTTTCCTTTTGTTGAATAAGTTTATTTTTTCTGTTTTTTAGATTGTTTAAATCAAGTTCTTGTTGTTTTTTATGAGTTAAAATTTCATTGTTTAAATTATTTGTAATTTCCAATAAAATCTCATCGGGAATGTTTAATTTATCAATTGCATCGCTGATTGCTTTTAAAATTATTTCTTCTTTTGTGTAACAACATTTATCGCAAGTATTTTTCCTTTTTACTGGTCTCATGTAAATATACTTCTTCTTTTGTTTATCAGGGCTATAGCTACAATTGCAATGATGACATCTGATTAATCCTCGAAATATAAACGGCAAATTTGTGCGTTTATATTTTTGTTTGCCTTTATTTAATCGGACATTTTCACATTTGTCAAAGAGTTCTTTTGTGATTAGTTTCGGATAAACATGGGGATATAATTTGCCTTTAGATCTCATAAATCCATGATAAAATGGATTTTGTAATATTTTTTCAACTGTAGATTTTGTTATTGGTTTATTTGTTTTTAAAGTTTTGAAACCAGTTTTATTTACAATATCCATAATTTCCGTCAATGAATATAAGCCTGTTGAGTAATCTTCAAACATTTTTTGAACAATATGAGCTCTTTCTGGATCAAATGTAACTGTTGCAACTGAATCTTTGCCAACTCTAGCTCCGTTCAAATATCCAATCGAAGCTCTGCCTAAAATAGTACCACTTTGCCTTTTAGTTACAAATGATTCAACGACTCTAATTGCTAAAACTTTTGTTTCTTTTCGCGCTAAAAGAACGTTAATCATATGTACAAAATCATCTGATTTTGCATCTAACATTGAATTATCACGTAAAAAATGAGCTACTATTTTATGCTCTGTTGCTAAATCTATAATTGTACCAGCTGATTTTAAATCTCTATGAAGTCTATCGATTGCTGCAGAAACAATATGGATTGTTTCATTTTGCCCTTCAATAAATTGAATCATTTTTTCAAATTCAGGTCGTGTCTTTTTAGTAGAAGATTCAATAACTTTACATTCTTTAATAACGACAAATCCTTTTTTAATACAAAATTCCCTTGTTGCATCAAGCTGAGTTTTCAAAGAATGATTTTGCTCTTGCTCTTTACTTGAAACTCTAGTCCAAATTATAGCTTTAGGACTGGAATTGTTGTTTGTATTTGTTAACATATTATTATTCATAAAATTACTCATAAAACTAACTTACATAATCGGACAATTTAGAGTCGTAATCATCGTCCTCAACCAATTCCTTTTTAGGCTCTGGTTTTAACTGACTACTCAACTTTTGCTCTAGATTTTTGTTGAATTCTTTACGTTTTTGAACGTCTTTTTTTGTTGTTTTTATAAAGATGTCCCTCTTTTGAGGTTCATATTTATAATGAATGTCTTTATCAAATTGAAATGCTTTTGTATCGCAGTCTTCTTGCAATAAATTTTGATAATCTTCTTCGTATTTTTTATTATAAATTGTATCAAAATCCTCTTCATTTATTATGTCTTCATCGTCGTCAATCTCATCTTCAAAATTGTCTTCAATTTCATCATCCTCTAAATTTTCATTTTGCTTTGATTTTACAAGGTTATTAAATGGGTTTTGTTCAGGTTTATCTTTATAAATATAGTTAAATCTATCTTGTAGTTCTTGATTAATTTGAGTTCCTGATTTCAAATAACAAGCGGCTTCTTCACATTTATTTTGTGCTTCAAATTCGTCAATAGTTGGCTTTATTGGTTGAAATGTTTTTAAATCTTCTGATATTTTATCAAATGAATTTGCTTTATAATATGAGTTTAGCTTGATTTCTTCAAGTAGTTTGTTCACTTCTCTGCATTTTTTTGCTGAAATTTCACGTAATGTTTTAGTTCCATAAATACAGATTAAATAAACTGAACCTATATTTGCCAGTAATTTACCTGTTTTAAATTGATTTTTATCTTGTAAAATCTTATCAACAATACGCTTTAAATCATTTTCTGTTTTTGGTAAATTTATACAGCTTTTAACTTTGTTCCAATATAAATTTAATATCCATTTACTAAACTTTGGATTGCAAAGATTATGAAACAAACCATATTCAGTGCTATATTTCATTTTAAGCTCTTGTGCAAATTTTTCTTTATACTCCTTATCTGCTCCACTTGTATAATAATCCAAAACTCTCGCTTTAATTATTGTTTTTTTAGTTAATTGAACTTCAAATCTAAAGATTTGACTGTTTTTATTGTTTTCTAAAATCTTTTCATACATGTCTTTCATTGGGCCGTCTTTCAATTTTTTATATATTGATTTCATTTCCAATTGCTTGTCATAAGCAGTAATTCTATAGCTTTTTGCAGAAAAAGAAATTGACTGACCTTGGTTCTCATAGTCTCGTTTTTGACTTTTTAATTTGTTGTCAAAATTGCATTTTGATATTGTATTTATAACATTACTAACAGTTGAACATTTATCCAAATAAATATTTTTACTATAATGAATTTGAACAACCATTGCATATTCTATATATTTTGCTTCAATGATTATACCTTTTAATTTCAATCTTGCAGAAAGTTTCAAAGCTATAAAATATGGAGAATGGATTTCTGGATCAATTTCATGTAAATTATTGCCAAATAACAACTTTGGAATTGAACAAACAATTGTTAAAAACATTCTTATTGATTGTGTTTCCTTGTCAAAATGCCGGACAATTGATACTTTCGGAAAATATAAAATCCTACAATCATCTGGAGTTGGATTCCAATTTATTTGCCTGTCAGTTTGACTATAAATAAAAGAATCAAAATTTTCAAAAAGGTATTTATCTTCAATAATACAATTTTTGAAAGGGATTTTTAAGATAACACTATCTATCATAAATAAAACATAAAAACTACAAAGACATACTAGAATTAAACGAGTTCAACCTAGTATTTGTTATATTTTGATTAATATTATTGCACATCGCAGTGTTGCTTTTTTGCTTGTTTCTGCTATCAATTTTGAGTAGCAGTTGAAATAAATTCGTTAATCTTTTAACTGAATCTGATAATTCAATTTGAGTTAACTCATTTTGATAAATTTCTGAAATTAAAAATTCTAAAGTTTGCATAAATAAAGTTTTCATGAAACATATAATGAAAAATTTGAAAACTTGACGAAGAAAAGTATTCGCCTGATTACTCGAAATGATGGCTTTACCCAGTGTTTATAAGGCTAAAACGGGTGAAAAAAATATTTTTAATTTTTTCAATGTTTTTTGAAATTTATCCTCCCTCTTGACAAATTAGCGTGTTTTTTAAAAAATGCCTAAGAATTAATTATTTATAGTCAGTATGAAAAACTATACTAGTTCCTAAATTTTTTTTGTTTTTGATGGATTTTGTGGTTTTGGATAAATCTAAATAGATTTTAGTTTGTAGAAAAATAATCTCAGACAAGAACAAATATTTGTCTGTATCGCAAGAATTTTCAATTGTAGCTCAGACAAATATTAGTTATCGTCGGAGTTTATTGGGCTAGATTTCAAAAATATTATAAATCTCATTTAACAAAGCTTCCTGTCTTTTGTTAAAAGATTCAATATTCCAAATCTTATTAATGCAATAGATTTTTTCTATATCTTGAGTAATTTGAAATCTGTTTTCTCCGTCGTTGTTTTTCTTACCGCTATAAATATTTAACTTTTCAGAGAAATCTTTGTTGCTAGCCTTTTGATTTCTGTAGCTTAAAAGAGTTAAGTTTCCAAGCTTATTAATGATTTCTTTGTGCTTTTCAATTGTGAAATCGTATCCATTTTGATTTTCAAATGTTTGTGGTAAAATATGCTCTACTTGAACCTTTTGACTAAACTCTATAAATTCAGAGACCTCTCTTCTTTGATATTCAAGAGTTGTTAATAAAGCTCTAATCCAAGATTCTCCGTAAACATCATTTTGAAGATAAGATTTCACTCTATTGGTAATGTCTATAAAATTAATCTTATTATCAAAAAGTTCTCTTTGAATATCATCTATTCCCTTATTTTCATTGATTAATTTAATACAATTAAATGTTGTTTGTTTTATCTTAGATGCAGTGTTGCCCGCTATCCAGTTTAAATAATAAAACTTATGAATCAATTTGATTAATTTTTCAGTATCTTTATATTTATTAACAATTGCTGTCATTATTATTGAAACCCAATAATTACGCCAAGGTATGTATTCTAAAGATTTTAAATAATAATCTTTATTAATACCATTTTGTTTTTCTGATATATTTTCTTCAAAGTCTTTTACAAATGATTTTATTTGAATAATAGATTCTTTTGCTGAAGTTTTATTGAATACAATTTCTAATTCTTCGCTTAATGATTTTTCTGGATTTTTACCAGTTTTAGTTAATAGATAAACTGTTAAGAATGCATCAAAATTATCGTATTCTTCTGATATAATTTTATTAATTTCATCCCAATCATTTACAAAAGTTCTTCTAATGCTTTCTGAATCTTGTTTATTTTCCTCTAATAATTTATACAATAATTTACTTTTAATAATATCAGATTGTCTTAAATCAAGACCTCTGTCATTTAAAGTATTAAAGATTTTTATTGCAGAACTTTCATTGCAACAATTGATTTTAATAAGACAAATATTGTTCAAAATATATTCAATAAAATGAGTTAAATTAAAGTTTTCTTGTTTAATGATTTCATGTAGCTTTAATGATAATTCATAAGCAACATTGTTGAATTTATCTTTTTTAACATCTTTTTTTGATTTATCGTTTGTAAATATTTTAAAATCTGTATTATTAATCAATTGTTCAAAATTAGTTTGTTGTTGATTGTGAGTATAAAATCTTACTCTATTTTGATTATCAATTAAATTTGAAATCAAAGTACTAACTGCATTGTAAACACTTCTATAATTTGATTCAGATTCTGTTACAAATGATCTAATAACAGCAAATAATATAGTTAATGTTGTTATTCTTTGTTGTCCGTCAATAATATCGTATCTATTATCTTTGCCATTTGTTGTAACAATTGTGCCTAGAAAATAATTACTATTTTGATTATTATAAGCCTCAATGATATCATCCCATAATTTAAAAACCTGCTCATCGCCCCAGCTATAAGGTCTTTGATAATCTGGGATTGAATAAAAAGATTTGGCATTACCGAAAAAACTATTTAAAGATTGTTCTTCAACTTGAAATGTGTTGCTACTCATAAACTTACATCAAAAATAATACATAAAAAGCCACTGTTTTAGTAGCACTTGGCAATCCTTCTATATGAATATCTTTTAAATAAATTGTCTTTCCATTTATTCTAAATTTATCCTTTTCAACTTGAGTTAACGTTGAACCATTTAAAGATTTAATTTTATCACCATCTATATATCCAACCTTGCTACCTTTTGCATCTTTAGCAGTTTTATTATCGCTATCAATATAGCCAATTTTTGTTGAACCATTAAGAAGATATTTACCGTCGAATTTTAGTTTATTGGACATAGGTTTATTTTATAACTTTAGCTAAAAGCTAGAAGATAAATTTTAAAAGTAAAGAATATTTCGTATTATTAAATACGATTAAATCTTTCTCACTCTAACTCAGCTCTGTGGTTATTCATACAAT
>CAXNCX010000005.1:0-19279 GCA_964201065.1 Candidatus Deianiraeaceae bacterium
ATTTATACGGCAGAAAGAAAATCTCTTACAGAAGCAGGAAAAATACTGCTTTTACCCGTATCTAGTATTTCGAGATATATAACAGACCTTGAAAAAGACATGGGAGAAACTTTAATTATCACCGTAAAGGGCAAAACTGCTCTAACTCCACAAGGTCAAAGGCTTTACCGCAGGGCAAACAAATTGATAAAATCTTGGGACACAATACTTAGTGATGTTAAGGTAGAAAAAAAGTTGCTCCGCGTTGCAAGTTATGCAAGTGCGATATCTAGTGTAATGCCTCATTTTATCAAAAAAATGCGATTTTTAATGCCTCACATATCACTAGATATTCAAATGTTTGCGAAAGAAGACTTTAACAAAGCCCTGCGTGCCGGAGAAGTTGACCTTGGAATTTATGCTTATTATGATGGCAGTCAAGAAGATAAAGAACCCGACTTTATGTATAAAAAAGTCGGAGATTATGAACCAAGAATTATTATTCATAAGGACAACTTAGCGAATAAAGATTTTGAGGGGAGGGAAGAGCTTTCTGTGGAGGAGTTGTACCAAAATATACATCTTGAAAACAAAATATTCGTAAGTACAATTTTTATGTTCAAAGATCTTTTAGTTAATCATAGAACATTGACACTTAGGCCTAGCGTGGGTTTAAATATGGTTACCGAATTAATGGATGTGGAAAAAGGGTGTAGTATATTTGATGTTAATGCTATGAAATATGGTAATGATAATTATGTATTTTATAAGGTAAAAGAAAGCAAAAATATGAAACTATATACAGTATTTTTTTCAAATAGCAATTTATATAATACATCAAGCAGGGTAATGGCGTCTATAATAAAAAGCTCTCTAAAGCATGTGCTTTAATTTTATAACCAGATATTTTAATATAATGAAAAGGAATATCGTTAATAAATCTAAATTTAAAAACATTTAAAGCCGCATAAAGTGATTTTTTATTTTTTATACCTATGACACAAATTATTGAATCGCAATAGATTGTTTTTAAAAACAGCCTTAGTCTCTTTATGAAAACTATATCAACTATAAAATTAGCTTTAAAGTATAAAGCAAAATTAAAAGACTTTTTATTAATAGAATAATCGTAAATTTGAATGTAATTGAAATTTATTCCTGCAAATCCATTGAAATTCCCCTCTTGTGATACTATTTTGTAAAGACCTACACTTTTACTAGAAAATCTTGTTAAAATAGAAAAAACAAGAAATAGCTTTAATTGAGACCCCCTTTTAAAAGATTATAATAAACTGGACTTACCTCTTCCTTAATGATAGAAGGATCAAATACGATTTCTTTAAAACGCTCAAAATCAGCTTTGCAGTTTGTCATCATTTGTACAGAACATTTGCCATGTGATGGACTTTTAAAAGTAAAAAGCTCTTTACCTGAGTAAAAATTAGTAGTTATTTTTTTTTATTAAAAGTGTAGGTTGTAATCATAAAATTGATATATTAATTATGACTAAATAATAGCGTATTCTAAATCAAAAATCTAAGTTTATTTCTTGAGAAATTTTTTTATATCTTCAATTTTAATTATCCTAAAGACTAAAACGCCACATAAATAAAGGGCTGATGTTAAGGTTAAAATTCCTAAAAAAATTGAATTACTTTGTGTATTAAACATGGTTAAAAATATTTTTTTTGCTATAAAAATGGAAAAATAGCTCAAAAAAATAATTTTTACAGCTAAGACAAAAGTGGATAATTTTAAAAATAAATTTTTTGAATACGCACAGGCAAAAAATAAACACAAAAAATTCACAAAACTTGAGACCGACATCGCAATTACCACACAATACATTCCAACTGATGTTTTATAGAGTAGAAAATTTGTTGTTATGTTTGTAATAATTGAGAGAATAGATGCAATAAAATTAACCTTCACAAGCCCTTTGGACATAAGGTATGAATTAAAAATTTTATTAAGTACATTAAGCGGCATTGTCAACATGTAAATAATTAACATATTTGCGACAATTTTAACAGAAGGCTCATCAAAAGCACCTCGTTTGAATACAAAAGATACAATCTCTTCAGACAAAAGCCAAACACCTACCACACAAGGTATTGATAAAATTAATGAAAAATTAACAGTTTTTTGCTGAATCTCGCTGAGTTCATTTTGAGTGAGGTTTTTTGAAAGAGAAGGTAACAAAACCGTACCAATTGTATGCCCAATCAAGCTTAATGGCAACTGCCCTATTCTGTCGGTGTAATATAAAAACGCAGTTGCGCCTGCAAAAAAACTGGCAAATATACTATCAATAAAAACATTTATTTGATAAATTCCAGAACTTAAAAAAGCAGGTAAAAAACGAGTAAAAAATAATTTTAAATCTTCAGTCACTGGTTTTGAATTTTGAATTGGTAGTAAATTATTTCTAAAAAGTCCTAAAATTGGAAATAAAAACTGAACAACCCCCGCTACAAGCACAGAAAATGTAAATATATATAACACACTAAAGTTAGTAAACTTAAAAAAGAATATCAGACATGCTATAATCACAATATTATAAACTACGGATATACTTGTATGATAAAAAAAATTCCCGACCGACATAAGCATTGAAGCAAGTATTGCCCCTAAACATATAAAAATCACAAAAGGGCTTAATATTTTAGCTATATAAACAGTGGTTTGAAATTTTTCATAATCTTGTTTGAATCCTTCAGAGGAAAAGCTAACTATCTGTGGCATGAAAATAATCATAGCAATGCTAAGGAGAATTAAAGCAACAAAGAGCAAAAATAAAATTTTATACGCGAAACTTATTGCCGAATTTTTATCTTTTTCAAAGCGTCTTGAAAAAATAGGTATAAAAACAGAAGCCATTGCTCCTTCTCCAAAAATTCTTCTGAACATATTTGGTATACGAAACGCCGCAAAAAAAATATCTCCTTGTTTTCCAGAGCCTAAAAAATATGCAAATACCATGTCTCTCACAAACCCTGTAAGCCTAGAAAGAAGAGTGAAAAACACTGTAATAATGGAATTTTTGAAAATTAATTTTATTCTATTCATATTATTTTTACTGAGTTATTTGTTGACAGTTTTTATTTTCTATGATATATTTAACTATTATTTTTTACAAACAATGATTGGGGCAGTTTTATTTTCTATATTTTTTTCAATTCTGGCATTTATATCTGGAGTTGAATTTTCTGACGATGTCTTTAAGTACCTAGGAATGGGCAACAGACTGGAACAACGATGCGAAACTTTTTTAATAAAAGAAGAAGAAAGGAGGCTAAAAAGCGGAAAATCAGATGATGATGACATGCCTGTAATAAATCTTGAGGACAAAACAAAACAAAATCAAACACCTGAAAATCAAACAAGTGAAAATAAACCAGCAGAGCCTCAAAAAACAGAGACACCTGTTGCAACAGAAACGCAAAATGTTGCTCAGCCAAACCAAACCCCTGAAAATCAAACAACTGAAAATAAAGCAACAGAACCTCAAAAAACAGAAGAAACAAAGCCTCAGGTCGCTCCAAACCCTGCCACACAGCCAAGCCTAGAGGCAGCAACACCAGATCTAGAAGCAGTTGACATTGAATTTAAAGCAAACCAACAAAACTTAAACACCACAGCCTCAAACACTGTACCACAAGAAGAAATGCCTCAAAGCGTCGCTCCAAGTCTTGCAAACACTCAAACAACACCACAAAATCCAGCAGAAACACAACCTGTTGCACCTGAAGCTACACCAGTGCCAAATGCTGTAAACACAACTCCAGCCGTTGCAACAAATCCGCAAATGCCTACACCACAAGAACAAGTTGTTCCAAGCGTCGTTCCAAGCCCTACAAACACCCAAACAACACCACAAAATCCAGCAGATACAGAGCTTGTTGCCCCTATTTCACAACCAACAGAAGCTACACAAACGACAAATCCTGTAAATACAAGCCCAGTTGCAACAACTCCGCAAACACAAAGCAGTACACCTACACCAACAGTGCCGTCAAAAACTCAAAATCAAGTAAAATCAAATCAGACAAACCCAAAACAAGAACAGCTAAAGAAAGATTTACAAAATAAAAGCCTTGGTCCTAAAAAAGAAACCAATGTAAAAATTGAGTTTCAGCATTAAATAAGATCCTTGTCTTTAAGCAACTCTGATATTATCTTTTCATCTTTTATCTTAAATTTGTTTTTAGCAGCTATCATATATATTTTACTCTCTAAATTATTCAAATTTTTAAGCTTATTTTTAACACTATTAACTATAAAAGAAACATCTGGTAAAGACACAGATTTATAAAAAGAAATCAAATCATCCATCTCATCTTTTGAAATATTATTATTCAAAATTAAAGCATGTTCTGTCCAAAGCGGATATTTGACATAAAAATACACATCCTCATATCTTTTTTCATGAACTGTAAGTAAATCACGATTTATGTCGAGCCAGTAAATAAATTTCTTTTCTTTTCTTTTTAAATTAAAATTTTCCAAAATTGCATTTGTATTTTTGACAAAATACATTAATAGTAAAACATATCTATCTTCCTGAGATACACTGTCTAATTTAAAATTAAAATTATCAAGCTCCATATCATCTATAACAGCTGTTAAACCTGATAATATATCAAAAACTTGATACTCTTGCATTTTCTTAAAATACAATAACCCATTTTCTTGTTGAGCAATTTTTTCAAGCTCAATTCTCATTCTTTCATGAGATAATTTTTTCAAACCGTCTAAATTTTTAATTATGTCAGACTTGTACTCTTTATTTGTCATTTTAGATTGCAAATAAGAATTAAAACGAAAATAGCGTAGAATTCTTAAATAGTCTTCCTGTATTCTAAGATTCGGGTCTCCTATAAATCGAACTTTTTTATTTTTTAAATCTTCTAAGCCATGATAGTAATCATAAATTTTACCAAATTTATCCATATACAGTGCATTTATGGTAAAATCACGCCTACTTGCATCAATTTCAAAATTTTGTCCAAATTCCACATCAGCATATCTGCCATCGCAACTTATATCCTGTCTTAAAGTCGTAATTTCAAGTGAATATTGGGATTCATAAAAACAAACAGTACCATGCTCAATACCTTTTAAGTTAAGTTTTTTATCTGAAAAAATTTTAATTATTTCATTCGGATTTGCTGTAGTTGCGATATCAATATCAAATACTACCATATTTTGTTGAAAATTTCTCACAAAACCTCCAACAAGGCGTGCCTCAAAACCTGAGTTTTCTATTTTTATAAGCGTATCAATAACAATTTTTGGCAACATAGAAAATTTTTTTATTTATATTCTTTATTATTAAACAATATTTGTCAAAATATGTTGTTAAGAATAAAAATATGTTTAAAATTCTTTTTGTATTAATTTCAATTACATATTTAAATGCTAACGCATTTACAGAAAGACCCTTTTCAGATGAAACTTTAACAATTGGATATCGTGTAAATCAGTCAGAACAAAGAAAAATTTCAAAACAAATTTGCAGACTTTTCAAAAAAGAATATACAACAATTAAATGCGAGACTAAGGGCTATCTTTCAAGTGAGTCAATCACCGCAGATTTAAATAAAGGAAAAATACAATTTGGTTTATTAAGAGGAAATTTTGCAATTAGACAGAGCAACTTAAATACAGTAGTTTCGTTATACGATGAATATTTAACTGTAATTTCAAAAGATAACAGAATAAACACGCTGTCAGAACTAAAAGACACTAAAGTAGGCATATTTTCAGGCGTAAGAGGAGTGGTGTATGATGTAATTCAGCACGAAAAAGGCAAGAATGTTGATTTGAATATAGAATTTTTCAACTCATATAGTGATGTTGAATACGCACTTTACAACAATGAAATATATGCCTTTATAACTACAACTGCCCATCCAAATCAAAAAATATATAATTTAATCAAAAAAGGCTATAAGCTTAATACAATCGATTCTTATGCAGTAAATAATATGATAGAAAAATATAAATACTACCACGAAGCTGATATCCCAAAAGACATGTACTATACAGAAAAATCAATTAATACAGTTGGAATTGGAATAGATTTTGTAACCACTGCAAATCAGCAAGATAAATATGTTAAAATGTTTCTAATAGCAATTTTTAATAACTTTCCACAATTCAAATTATCAAACTCTGCATTGCTTGGTTTCACACCAAAAGACATGTTTGAAAGAAACACATTACCGCTTCACAAAGAAAGTAAAGCTTGGGTCATGAAGTGGAAAGGTGGCAACATGGGAAATAAGAAGATTAAAGAGCCTTCTTTGTATCTAAAGTAAACCTAGTTTAGTTTTTACTATTGATAGCTTTTCTTGTGCTATTTTTTTAATAAAATGTTCATCTTCGTCAAGTTTATCAAGATTTGTATTTGAAATAAAAGTCTTAATTTCTAAGACTTTTTCAATAATCAAGCTTGCCAAATCTGCTTTAAAAACAGGCATACTTCTCTCTCCGATATATTTATTTTCAATATCTTTAATAGAAAACCCACTTAAAAAAGACATAATATTCATCAAATTTGATATTTCAGGTCTGTTTTCTTTATCGTGATAAATGTTTGCAATGCTGTCTGTTTTTGCTTTTTTAATTTTATTTTGAATTAAATCATTAGAGTCTGTTAAGTTAATTCTGGACATATCAGATTCATCTGATTTACTCATTTTTTTTGTACCATCTCTTAAGGACATTATTTTATGAGAACTGTCATCAGAAATTATTGGCATAGGTATTGTAAAAAGAGGACATATAGTGTTGTTAATTCTTTGAGCAATATCTGCTGTAAATTCTAGGTGCTGTTTTTGATCAATTCCAACTGGAACAAAGTCCGCATCATACAATAAAATATCTGCAGCTTGTAAAATAGGATAGTTTAACAAACCTGCGTTAATTTTTTCATCATTATTTTTTCCTTTTTTATCTTTAAATTGAGTCATTCTTTGCAACTGTCCAAGAGGTGTAAAGTTGTTTAAAATCCAAAATAACTCAGAGTGTTCTGCAATTTGAGATTGACGAAAAATATAAGCATTTTTAAAATCCTTTATAAAAAATTGAAAGAATTTTGCCACTTCTTCTGTAGAATCTGAAATTTTTTTATTTTTATCAAAAGTTGTCAAAGCATGAAAGTCTGCAATCATTAAAAATATTAAAGCATTTGGCTTTGCATGTATAGTTTTTAGCAAATTTAAACCTGCTCCGATATAATTTCCAAGATGCAGTGCTCCACTTGCCTGTATGCCTGTAAGAATAACATTATTATTTTTCAACATATTCGATAATTTTTTTACTTAAGTATGATACAATAAAAGCCAAAAGTATTGATGTCAAAACATCTTCAACAAAGTGTCTCCTACACAAAACTCTTTGAATGAAAACAAAAAAAGCAAAAGGCAAGATTTTTAACAAAGCGTCAAATTGTTTATTAAACAAAAACTGAAACATAAATGTAGCCAAAACAACAGAATGTCCTGAAGGGAAAGATTTAAAGTTGGATCCATCTGGTCTCTCTCTTTTTATCATTTTTTTTGCAATTATTACAATGCCAGAGCTTAAAAAAATAGCAACTGTAAGAAAATTTTGAAACTTTTTTAACTTAAATCCTCCATAAATTGACACACCAGAGGAAATAGTTGACGACGCAATTTCTAGCTTTGGGAAAGAGGTATTAATATCTTCTTGAGCCCCTAATATTGTTTGATTTAAGACAATAATTGCAACTCCAAACCACAACAAAAAAGGACACAATTTATTATAAATTTTGAAACTTTTTTCTAAAAATATCATAAACTTTCAGCTAAATAAAGCAAAATTATTTGATAATAATATTTGTATATCTAAAAAACAATTGGTTATTTAATAATTTATTTATATATGGCAAATAGACTAAACAAAAAAGATTTAGTAGGCATGATTGCTGAAAAAACAGAAATGAGCAAGAAAAATGTTGAACAATTCATTAATTCTTTCGTTGAAGTAACGACAGAACAGCTACAAAAAGGCAACGAGGTTGTTTTAATTGGCTTTATGACAATGTCTGTAAACCAAAGAAAAGCAAGAAAAGGTAGAAATCCACAAACAGGTGCAGAAATTAACATACCAGCAAAAAAATATGTTAAAATCAATCCAGGAAAAGTATTGAATGACTCAGTTGCATAATAATACAATTGATACTTCGCAGTTTCATCTTTCCATAGGTCAGGTTGAAGCTGTTTTGTCTAAACGAGGTGCTTCTGTAAAGACCCACACTATTCGTTTTTGGCTGTCTGTCTTTAATCATATTGCTTGTATTAAAAAAAATGGCAGACGCTATTTTTCTGAAAAATCTGTTGAAGAAATTTACAAAATACACGAACTATCTTCCAAAGGATATACCTTAGATGGTGTAAAAAATCTAGTCAAATATAATCAGATTCAAATTAATAAAAATAAAGATTTAGACGAAATCACATTAAACACAATCGAATTAAAACTTAATCAATTGTTAAGTGATTTGGAAAAACTCGAAAATAAAATTTCAAACTTACAAGTGTAGCAACCAAGCAAAGAAGTTATGGCTGCTGTATAACTCTGACCAGTTTATTTCAATACAGATTGCTACGCATATATTATTGCTAAAAAATATTGTTTTGCAAATTATTTTATATTTTTTGTTGCTTTTTGATTTATAAAGGCTTTTATATAAGGATAAAACGGGTATAAATTTATGAGCTTTAAGCCAAAATATTTTTTTTCAATAACAATCTTTTTTGCATTCTGTTTGACAGCTTTTTTAATTATATCTCATAAAAAAACAGACAGACTGAATAATATTTCTTTAGAATCGTATATTAAAAAATATACAAAATCTAACAACGACAAAGTCAATCTATCTATGGGAAAAGAATTTCTTAATTTTGTAAACTTCCAAACAAATCCAAATAAAACTTTTTTTGAAGTAATTTTAAAATCTAGAAATCATAAAAGAGAATTTGAAAAATTTTGTAACTCTTACACGCTAAATCTTTCTAAAGAAGAGGTTAAAGCTTTTTACTACGCTAATCAAGATTTATTTATACGCACACATCCTGTAGACATAGAATATGTGACTGATGTTGATTTTAATCAATATTTTAAAGTATCAAACGAAGAAATTTTAAAATATATAAAAACGACTTTTGCAGATAAGCTTAAAATTTACTCTATTTATAAAATTCCAACTACATCAGACATCTCTAATTTAAAACCAAAAGATGTACTAGGTAATCTAAAATATAAAGAATACATAACGACAGTTAAGTCACTAAACAAAGACTATGATTTTTTAAAGTCTGCAAAACTTAACAAGTTTTACTATACCACAATAGAAAATAAAAAACATTATGTACTTTTAATATCAACTCAAAATAATCCACAGTTTCATGACAAGGTGTTCTTAAATAGTATAGAAAAAGATATGATTGAGGTAAAAAAATCAGAATTTGTAAGTAAGCTTGTTTCTAAAATAGTCAATGCAAACAGAAATAGAATAAAAATTGAAGATTTTATAAAAAACATGAATGTTTCAAAAAATAAGTTAAAATACCACAGCTTTAAATCTGAAGAAGATCTTTTAATACTTGATTTGTCAGATAACCTAAACAAGATTCTAAAAGAAAGTATTTTAACAAACCCTAAAAATGAATTATTAATAAATATACAAGAAGAAAAATCAGGAAATTTTATAATATATTCTTATATTTTAAGAAAAGGACAGTATATTGATTTATACGATGAGTACGAAAAAGTTGAAGCAATATTTAAACACGAATTTTTAAAACAAGCGAGTATAGATTTTAAAGAGGCGGTAGAAAAAAATGATCCAAAACTTAAAAAGTTAAATTTAAGCCATGAAACTGGTGTTGCAATGTTTAATAGAAATATATTCCAAGATTCTTTTTTATGGAAAATTTTCAGCACTCCAATTCAATACTTTACAGACCCTGTAATAAACTTTCAAGATAATAAAATTTGTGTAGGCTTTGTGAAGAAAGTTATAAACACAGACGCAGAAGAAAATGAAAAAAATAACTTAAACACCGAAATGAAAAACTCGTCAAGACAAACTTTGATCAACGGAATGGAAACATATTATAAAAAAATATCGAAATGAAATTTGATTTAATAGAAATCACAAATCTCATACACTTTGTGTTTATTTTTTTGCTTCTCTTTACTGCTTCCACAAAAATAAAAAATACACAAGATAGTTTAAAATTTTTAACTATTTATGCCATGTTCACATGTTTATTTTTTCAAGAATATTTAAATATACAAACTTATGTAACTTTTATAACACTAATAGTCTTCCTTAAATATGTTCGTTTGATGAATAAAATAGTGAGGAAATTTTAATTTTGCTTTGTGGTACACAATTTGCAAATCTTTCACACTGTTTGCGATTGCAAAAGAAGTGCTACCTGTACCAGAAATATTAGCATAGATAACTTCTTTT
This sequence comes from Candidatus Deianiraeaceae bacterium, assembly GCA_964201065.1. Classification (GTDB taxonomy): domain Bacteria; phylum Pseudomonadota; class Alphaproteobacteria; order Rickettsiales; family Deianiraeaceae; genus CAXNCX01. The sequence goes on from CAXNCX010000005.1 coordinate 10,490, forward strand.
TGTTTTCTTAAAAATCTAATTACATCTGCAATATTTTTGTCTTCTTGCATTGCGGACATTAAGAGATTGTTTTGAAATGTTAAACACATCTCTTGAATGTCTGAAATGTTGTATATTTTTGTAGTTACTTTAAAGTTTTTAGTTTTTTCATCAACATGACTTTGACTTGCGTATCTCGAGAAAACATTTTTTGTCAAAGATATATTGCCAGAACTTATCAACAATATTGGTAAATTTAAGCCTGAAACACAATCCATTGGAGTAACATTCTCTCCAAAATTATCACAAAATGCAAGCTTACTATTAAAAACAAAAAACATAACATCTGCACCAATTTTTGTTGCAACTTCTTTTAGCTCTTGAATTGAAAGATTTATCCGAAAATACTCATTAAGCCATTTTATTAAAATTCCAGCATTAGAAGATCCTCCTCCTAGTCCTGCACCAATTGGTATATTTTTTTCTAAATATATCTCAAAGTTTTTTGGAGTTTGGAATTTTTCATGAAACAAATGAATCGTTTTTAAAAAAATATTGTTATGTTTTTGTGTTGCAATATGTTGACCAAATTTGCCAGTTAAAAAAATTTGTGGCTCTGTAATATTATCATTTTTTATTAAAGTTACATAGTCACACAAATTTAATTTCAGCATCGCTGTTTCTAGTTTATGCATTTTACGATTTTCATCTTTTGATAAAATATTTAAAAAAAGATTTATTTTAGCAGGACTGCTCAATTTTATCATAATGGCAATTTTCTTAAACTGTCTCTAATACGGCAAATGCTATACAATATTTTTTTTCATCTGACAGGCTAATATGAACAACCAAGCCAGTGTTGGCAAATTTTTTTAATAATATATTTTGTAAAACTTGTGATATCATAACAGATGGCTTTCCTTTGTCGTCATTGGTAATTGATATTGCATGCCAAGAGATATCACGAAATCCTATTCCAATTGCCTTCAAAACAGCTTCTTTTGCAGCAAATCTTTTAGCTAGAAAATGAACTTTTAAACTCTCAGAAGTAAGATTCTCAAACTTTTCTTTCTCATATTGAGAGAGTATTCGTAAAGAGAATTTTTCAGCAAATTTCTTGTAAACTTTAGCTACTCTTTCAATATCCAAAATATCAACTCCTGTTCCTAATACCATAAATCATTCTTTACTTTTATATTTTTCGTTATATTTTGGATAGGTTTAAAATATCTTTGTGTCAATATTTAAATGTTTTAATTTTTTTAAAACCGACAAACAAGCAAAATACAGAAAATTTGCTAAGCATATTAACTCATTGTCTACTCTTTGTGAAAAAAGAACCGACAATGAAATCAAAGAAGAAACAAAAAATTTAAAAAAATTATTCAAAACTTCAGGATTTAGTAAAGAACTAATCTGTAGAGCTTTAGCAAACGCAAAAGAAGCTTCTGTTAGAAGTCTAAAACTAAAACCTTTTGATGTTCAAATTATAGGAGCACTCGCACTGCATGAAGGAAATATTGCAGAAATGAAAACTGGAGAAGGTAAAACTCTTGTTGCAGCACTTGCCGCTTACTTAAATAGCATTTCAGGTGAGCAAGTTCATATAGTTACCGTAAACTCTTATCTTGTAAAGCGTGATTCAGATATAACGAGTAAACTATTAAATCAACTTGGCGTAACAGTAGGCTGTGTCGTAGATGATATGAGTCTAGAATCAAAACAAGAGCAATATAATTGCGAAGTGGTTTATATAACAAATCATGAAGTTGGATTTGACTATCTACGGGATAACATGGTATTAAACACTCAAGACAGAACAATAACAAAACACGGCATGAATTATGCAATAATTGATGAAGCTGACTCTATTTTGATAGATGAATCAAGAACTCCTCTTATAATTTCAGGTCCAAGTGTACAAAATAAAGAAATATACACATTTATTGATAAAATTGTAAAAAAACTATATAATAATGACTACGACATAGATGAAAAATATAAAAATGCACAACTAACAGATGTTGGAATTATAAAAGTTGAAAACATACTCAAAGCATCTAAGGTTATTCCGCAAAGCGGAACTCTTCATGAAGCCAAAAACATCTCTATCATACATAACATATTGCAGTCGATAAAAGCAAACTACATATTCAAAAAAAATGTAGATTACATTGTAAAAAACAACAAAGTTGTAATAATTGATGAATTCACTGGCAGAAAAATGGAAGACAGGAGATACTCAGACGGTCTTCATCAAGCAATTGAAGCAAAGGAACTTGTAGAGATTCAGGCTGAAAATCAAACGATAGCAACGATAACATATCAAAATCTTTTTAGAATGTATAAAAAGCTTGCTGGAATGACGGGAACGGCAATGACAGAAGCAACAGAGCTAAGAAATATATACAACTTAGATGTAATACAAATTGAAACAAACAAGCCTGTAATAAGAAAAGATTATAACGACGAAATTTACTCAACAAAAGCCGTAAAATATAAACATATTATTGAGTTAATAAAAATAGCACAAGCAAAACAACAACCTGTTTTAATGGGTACCACAGACATACACACATCCGAAGAACTATCCGAATTATTAAAAAAAGAGAAGCTTGAGCATAATGTCTTAAATGCGAAGTATCACGAGAAAGAAGCTTTAATAATTTCAGAAGCAGGAAGAGCGGGAAGAATAACTATAGCCACAAATATGGCTGGAAGAGGAACAGACATAAAACTAGGCGGCGACTTAGAGTATAAGTTAAGCCAGCTTCCAGAAAGTGCAACACTTGAAGACATAGAAGCTCTAAAAAGAGCGCATGAAGAAGAAAGGCAGACAGTTTTAAAAGCAGGTGGTTTGTTTGTACTTGGTTCAGAAAGGCATGAAAGCAGAAGAATAGACGATCAATTAAAAGGTAGATCTGGCAGACAAGGAGATGCTGGTGAGTCTAAATTCTTTCTTTCACTTGAAGATAATTTATTGAGACTATTTGGAGGAGAAAAAATAGAGAAACTTCTTAAAATGTTTGGTTTTAAAGAAGATGAAAAACTTGATCATTCAATGTTAAATAAAATTATTAAAAAATCTCAAAAAAGAATTGAAAACATACATTACGAAATGAGAAAAAATATACTACAATACGACAACATTGTTAGTGAACAAAGAGAACAAATATATAAGTATCGTAACGACTTTTTAGAATCAAAAGAAATTGTAGAAGAATTCAAAGAGTTGATTTTAAATTTCAATCAAGAAACACACTATTCCTTAATTGAAAAAGAATCTGGAGAAGCCTCCCAAGACTCTGTGTTAAACTTTTTTTCTGTCTTATATAACATAAACATACAGTACCCTCATGAGGAATCCATACTTAATGTAATTGATCAAATTGCAACCGAAATAATAGAAAATAAAATAACACATTTTCAAGAAAATGGTGATGACTTTTCAAACGCACTAAGATATATACTCTTAAGTTCAATAGATACAGCTTGGCAAGAACATCTTTACCAAATTACACACCTAAAAGAAAGCATAGGTTATCGTTCTTATGCTCAAAAAAATCCGATTTATGAATATAAAATTGAAACATTTACTTTATTTGAAGAAACAATTCACAGATTTCTTCAAACAGCAATTTTTAATGTAGCTAGGGTTCAGTGTGCAAAAGTTTCAGAATGAATTAATAAATTTTTATAAACCAGTTGGATTAAGCTCTGCAGCATTCTTAAACAAGGTAAAAAAAATATACTCAATTAAAAAAGCAGGATTTGCTGGAACCTTGGATCCACTAGCTGAAGGGGTTTTAATCGTTGGAACAGGAACTGCGACTAAAAAACTTGAAGAGCTAACAAGTTGTAATAAGTCTTATGAATTCACAGTCAGATTTGGAGTTCAAACTTCAACTGGAGATCTTGGTGGCGAAATAATAAATAAAAATAACAACATCCCAACAATGAAAGAAATAGAAAGCATTTTACCTCAATATACTGGAAAAATTCAACAAACGCCACATGTGTTTTCGGCTTTAAAGCATCAAGGTAAAAGGTTATGCGACCTTAAGCGTAGTGGATTTGAAGGAATTGAAGAAATATCTAAATCAAAAACAAGAGAAATTGAAATTTTTGAACTAAAACTAATTAATCAAATTTCTACTATCGAATTTATATTCAGTGCTAGTTGCTCAAAAGGTACATACATTAGAAGTCTAGCAGAAGACATTGCTGTAAGCTTGTCAACAGTTGCCACGACCATAAAATTAATCAGAACTAGCGTTGGAGATTTTGATATTTCAAATAGTTTAAAACTTGACTTGAAGTAAAGTTTTGTCTAAAATTAATTATATTATTTTTTTAATGTTTCAAAGATTACATAAAATACATATTTTTTTAATTTTAAACTTCTGTCTTGCGTCATGTTTGCCGTATTATTTTCAAGGACTTGGAGGTAGCAGTGTGTACAATCAAAGGTGTGAAGAAAATCCATATACTTACAATGATTTTCCTAAAGAATGGCTTATATGGGAAAAAATTCACTGGGATACTAGTTGTTTTCAAAAACAAAGCAATGTAAGTGTTCCGTATCCTTACACATTCAACGGAGGCTATATTGATCAGAGAACGATCAGAAATGAACAAAATTTCACAGAATCTAATCCTTTTATGAGATTTTATTAAAAAAACTTGAAAAATATTTTTTTTAATATCTTATTGTGTTTAAGTACTTTTAAAATATATAAATTAATGTCAGAGTTGAAACTAAATATAAAAGATTTTTTAGATGCAGGTATACACATAGGGCACTCAAGAAGATCTAGAAATCATGAATTAAAACCTTTTATTTCAGGTTCTAAAAATAACACACTTATTATTGATATAACAAAAAGTGTTAAAGGTCTTGAAGAAGTTGCGGAAAAAATAATGAACATCGTTAAGAAAAATGAAAATATTCTTTTTGTTCTAACAGACTCTGCAAGTAAAAGAAATAAAGAAGCAGTAGAAAGATTAGCAAGAGAAACGGGACAATACTGGATGACGAATAGATGGCCTGGTGGCACATTGACAAACATCAAAACTATAAGATCTACGCTAAAAGCTTTATCAGCAAAAGAGGGCGCTTTAAGTGATCCAGAATCTAAATATACTAAAAAAGAAAAACTATCAATTCAAAGAGAAATAAAAAAGACAAAAAAAATATTTGAAGGGATTATTGGAATCAAAAAAATACCATCTTTGTTATTTGCATTCAATACAGTTGTTGATAAGGTCGCAATAAAAGAAGCAAATTCTGTAGGGATTCCTGTTGCTGCAATTGTTGACACAAATGGTTCAATTACAGGTGTAAATCATCCAATTCCTGGAAATGATGATTCTATAAAAACAATAGAACTAGTTGGAAACATTATAAAAAATGCAATATCACAAGGAAAGTCTATAGCTGGTAATGACACTATTGTCAACTCAGCACCTAAGCCAAGTGAAAAATCAAGCCCAGAAGCTCCAACTGAAGAAACTAGCAAAATATAATTGTCATTTAGCCTTACTTATATGTCAATGGATTTAATTAAAAAATTAAGAAACGAACTATCTGCAGGCTTTATGGACTGCAAAAAAGCCTTAGAAGAAGCTAATAACGATTATGACAAGGCTGTAGACATTCTTCGTCAAAAAGGTGCAATTAAAGCTGAAAAAAAAGCAGACAGGGATGCTTCAGAAGGTTTTGTTTGTGTCGCATTTAAAGATAATACGGCGAACATAATCGAGTTGAATTGCGAAACTGATTTTGTCTCAAGAAATTTACTTTTCACAGATCTATGTTCTAATATTTTGTCTAAATTCTCTGATTATAAAAATGATAATTTAAGCCAATTTGATGAAGTTGTTAAGACTGACATTCAAGATGTTGTAATGAAAATTGGCGAAAATGTTAAACTTGGAAAGAAAATTAAATTTACATCATCACCAAATACAAACTTAACTTCTTATATACACAATATGTCTTCAGGACACAATAACATGGGAAGAGTTGTCACAGTATTAAACTATCAAAGTAAATCAAACTCCTCAGAAGCTGTTGACCTTGCTAGAAAAATTTGCATGCATATCACCGCTACCAATCCAATAGGAATTCAAGAAAGTGACATATCTCAAGAGGTTGTTGAGAAGGAAAAAAATATTTTTGTTGCTCAAATTGAAGAAATGGGGAAACCAAAAGAAATGGCTGAAAAAATTGCTCAAGGAAAAATGAAGAAATTTTTATCTGAAAAATTGTTACCAGAACAAATTTTTGTAATTGATGGAAAATTAACTGTTAAAGAGTACATTTCAAACTTTAATAAAAACAATTCAGACGACTTTGAACTTGTTAAATTTGTAACGGTCAAGCTTGGCATAAATGAATAATCTTTTAAGTTTATTTTCTTTTTATTAACTTAAAAGCAATTCTGTAAAATTATTTTCTTTTTATACGAAACAATCGCATAATTCAATTATTAAAAAGTTTTTGCTACATCTTGTTATTTTTTTGACTTAAATTGTATTTTTCTATAAAATATAAACATAAGTTAAGTTTTATTTCATGGAAAAACAAACAACGATCACCACTCAAGAGGAGATGAATCAAGATCGTGCAGCCTGGAACCGAAATTTTGCAGAGAATCTTGATAAGATTGTAAATATTTTTAATCAATATATAGAAATCATTGAGGATAAAAGCAAGAATAATGATATGGTAGGATTTTTACAAACAATAAAGAATTTTAAAAAAGATGTTCTTGGTGTCTTAAAAACGATACAATCTGAAAACTTTGATTTTAAAGAATTTGATTTAATGGATTCAAAACATCAGGAGTGTATTTTTAAGTTTGAGTCTCTCAAAGAATCAGAAATTATGAAAAAATGTATTCATTTTATATCATTACTTAATCCAAATGAATTAGCTATACTAAATTTTCAAAATACGGTTGTTTTTGAATATCTTGAGAAAAATGAGAATAATTTAAAGGATAGCTTTCCTAAGATTATGGGCTTTTATAATTTAATATACAAAAATACACTTCAAGAAAACAAAACTAACAATCTTCATGATTATTTGGCAGTTTTTAAAAACAATCTAAGAGATCTGGAGCAACAACTTAAAGTCCATGAAATTGATTCAGATTGTTTTAAAAAATTCATTTTATCCTTATCAAAAGACAGTGAAATGGATAAAATAATCAATAAACATGTTATGATTTGGATTTTTGAGATAATATGTAAAAATTATGAAATTAAAGAGGTAATAGAATTTAATCAGATTATAAAAAAAACAAAATTAGTTGGCTGTTCTGATATTTTTAGCATCATAGAAAAAAATATTTTTACATCAAGTTTGGATATAGAAAAAGGAAAAGAATATTTAGCATATTTAATCAACAATAAAGTTTTAAAAATTAAAAAATATGTTACGTTTAAACTATTCACAAGGTTAATTTTTGAGCCTTTAAAAGAGTTTAATGGAAAAATTTCTTTTTATAAAAATAAGTATCACAATCTTGATAAAGTACTTGATTTTTCATGTCCGTTTGAGTTTTCGGATTATATTACGACATTTAATTATGAATTTAATGAAATGTTATTAGATAAGCTTAAGGAAAAACAAAAAATTGTTACGACGGACTTTAACACTTGTTTAGATGAGTCTTTCATGTTAACCGATAATTTTGTAAGATGTCTTTGTCAATCTCATGGAAGATTTTTATCTGCAAAAAATGTTTTTTCAGATAAAAGAAAAGATAGTAGAGACAAAGATATGTTTCAGGTCTTTTTATATTTGTTAGGTAATTGTTATAAAAAGGATGATATTAATAAATTCTTTGATAAAATACAAAAAACTTATTTTCATGAACTTAGAACTAACCTCGGAGGCATTATATTTTGGGAATCTTTTCGAGAAAGTTTTGTTAAACATTTCCAGCCATATTTTGATGCCCAACTTCATCAATATGAACTGCAAAATCAAGCAATACAACAGCCAAACACAAAAATGGCAGAAGAAAACATCCAAACACAAAACAAGTTGAAAGAAAATAAGCTTGATGTAGAAGGTAGTTTGTTGGATCATTTTTTTATCAAAAAACTACAAAAGAATTTTTCAGAAGAAGATAAAAAAGGAGATCAGCTACTAAACAAAAGAAAACCAGAAACACCTCTTTATAATTTAGAACATCATCCAAATTATATTGAAATAAAAAATTCCGACTCAGAAGAGAATTTGAATAGTCCAAAAAATGAATTAAAAAAGGTAACAAAAACAAAAATGGATAATATTTTTGATTAATTTGTGATTTTTTTTATATTCCATCCGTTTTTAGTATCTATTACATCAAAGCCTTTGGCTTTGATTAGATCTCTTAATTCATCAGACTTTGCGAAATCTTTTTCTTGTTTTGCAATAAATCTGTTGTTTGCAAGATTTTCGACTTCTTTTGGAAGTGAGTGTTTGGGAAATTCAATTCCTAAGAATTTTAGATCAGCAAGGACATTTTTTAAATTACCTTTTTTAAAATTTTGCCTTATATTTGATATAAACAACACACTGTTTAGATCATCCAAGAGTGGCTCTATTTCTTCTTCGTCGATCTCTATGTTTTCGAAGCAACAAGAAGATACCTCGTTTATGAAACTTTGACAATCTTTTAGCAAATTTTCATCAAAATTCATAGGCTTAGAGTAGTTTGTGCTTAGTAATGCTAATTTTACAGCAGATCCAGAGTAGTTTTTTGACAACTCTTCTATTGTTATAAAGTTTCCCAATGATTTACTCATTTTTTG
>CAXNCX010000006.1:0-19252 GCA_964201065.1 Candidatus Deianiraeaceae bacterium
ATTCAGGCTTCACATAAAAAATCAATATATACTACAATATCTTTATTTGGCTTCAGTATATTTTCTCAAAATATATACACGACCAAATCAAAAGATGGAAAACTATTACAATACTATGTACTTGTTAAACCTCTTTGCTAAAAATTAACTTTATAACTTGTATCGCCTTGAAAATTATTTCGCTATTTTCTTTAAAGCATGCAAAAGTTTCGATATAATCGGTTTCTTTGGTTTTATAAAGCTGAAATTGATCAAGTACATGACTTACTAGAGATTTTTCTAAAATAAGACATCCTTTGTTCAAAACTGCAGACCCAATATTAAATAAAATTTCTCCTTGTTGATTGTTTAATTTAACAATTTTTCTAGGCAACAAATCAGGCAACATAAACAACTTACTTGTAAATGTTATGTCTTTTGTTTCAGGATGTAAAAATAACTCTTCCACAGAAAGCTCTTCCCTCCCCTCAAAATCTTTATTCGCTGGATTTTCTTTATGAATCATAATATTTGGCTCATACTTCCCAACCTCTCTATACATAAAATCAGGCTCTTTGTCGGTCATTGTATCTTTATAATAAGCATAAATTCCAAGGTCGATTTCATCTAAACGCATGGCTTTATTAAACTCATCCTTTGAAAGCATTTGGATGTCAATTAAGACATCCGGCATCAAAAATTGCATCTTTTTTACAAATTCTGGCATTACGCTAGACATCGCACTTGCATAACTTGCGACCCTAATTACCTTTTTTTCTATTTCTACATCGCTTAAAATTGAGTCCCAAGACTTAATTAATTTGTTTGCTCTGCGGTAAAGTTTTTCACCCTCTGGAGTCAGGAATATCTTGCCTTTAAGAGTATTTATTAACTTCTTGTTCATGTCTTTTTCAAGATCTGTGATATATCTTGAGATACTTGAAACTGGTAGCAGTAGTATTTTCCCTGCTTCTGTGAGGGATTTTCTTTCTGCCGTATAAATAAAACTTTTTAGCATTAAGACTGTATTTTTCTTAAAGAAAGATTTTGAGGGCATAGAAGAATTATTTAATTTTGCAACATTCTATGTATCTCTGTACAACCTGATTTTCTGAATTGATAAAATCATCTTTTTTACCAAAAAATAAAATTTCTCCTTTATATAAAAACAATATATCGTCTGCTATTTCGTTTGCAACATGAATATCATGCGTGATTGTTATACAGGTTTTGTTTTCTTCTTTTAGAATATTTTTTAACACCTTAGCTATTTCGTCAGAAGAAATTGGATCAAGTCCTGCGGTTGGTTCATCAAGAAAGAATATCTCAGGATTGTAAAAAAGCATTCTAGCAAATGCAACTCTTTTTTGCATACCTCCAGAAATTTTTGATATTGGTTTTTTAAAGGATGATTCATCAAGACCTACCTTAAAAAGCATTTCTTCTGCTTTTTGATTAACGGATTGTAAATTTTTTTTAAAATAAATTAAATTCTCAATACAGGCAACATTTTCTATGACATTTAAAAAGTTAAACAGTCCACAAGATTGAAACATAATTCCAATTTTATTAAAATCTTTTTTTTGCTCTTCTGTAGAATTATGTTTTTTACCTAAAATAAGTATTTTACCTTCTGTTTTTTCAATTAAACCAGTGATAACTTGAAGTAGAACCGACTTACCTGCACCGCTTCCTCCTAAAACTGCCAAGCTTCTTCCTTTTTTAACTTCAAAGCTAATATTTTTTAAAATTTCACGATCAAGTAAGGTTTGATTTAAATTTTTAACTTCAATAGCTAATTCTGACATTGACATTTTTTGTTATTTGACTTTTTCAATTGATAAAATTTCGTTTCTTTTGATAGATTCTTGTGTGATATTTTTTAAAATATCAAAATATTTTTCATTTACACCCCCTATTATAATCACTTCATCGTTAAGCTCCGTAAAAGATCCGCTAAAAAATATTATCTCTCCACAGTTTTCTCCATTTGCATCTTTTGAAAAAATAACATCTCCGGTCTTTAAAATTTTTGTAAGACTGGTTGTTTTTGATTCAGAGTCAAACTTGATACAATTTCTTCTAATGTTTGGATTAATTTGAAATCCGTAATTATTTACAGCTGTGATGCTGGCTTTTTCATATATTATTTTTTGTTTTATTTTGTTTGATATAAAGTCAACTTCGTCTATTGCAATAAGTGGATCAAGTTCAAATTTTATAACCCCAGAGTTTGTTGTTATTTTGTATTTATTTTTAGATAATATTTTTTCAATTTTTTTAGCTTTAAAATTGTCATAATTAAAATGTATTGCTAAAAAAAATCCAAAGCCAAATAATAATATCAGAATTCCGTTGAGAGATAAAAAATATTTGAGATTTCTTATTAGCAGTGATATGTTTTTTCTTGGCATTCCAGATAATGAATAATGTCATAAAAATAAGCTATATATAATTTAATATTCAATCATATTAAATTATTTGAATATAATTAAAACTAAATTAAGTTTATTAGTGCCGTAAGCTTTACTTCTAGATGTCTAAAAAAAATTATCTTGACAGTTTAAAATCTTGGGAAACCGATCGACATGTTTCGTCCAATATTCAGCGGAATATTTTGTTTATATTAACCCTTACAAGTTCAATTGGGCTTTTAATTGTTCTGACTATGCTTAGAAGCATGTATGAAAGAAAAAAAATTGAGCCATATATTTTAGAGTACAACAAAAGAACAGGACAGGTAGCTGTTGTAAAGCAAGAAACAAAACAAAATTATACACAAAACAGAATCGTTAGAGAGTCTTTGATTGTTAATTATATTCAGGCAAGAGAAGGTATAAGACCTGTTAATGCTGATGAATTGACTGAAAAAATTAGACTGATGTCAAGTGACAGAGTTTATCAAGAATTTGTATTAAGTGTGAAAAAAGATATATCTGAAATGCGAGGATTTGGTATAAATCCAAGACAAGTTGTGACAATGGAATCTATTAAATTTAACAATAGCAATAATGCAGAAATTAAGTTTACAAAACAAATGTTATCTGAAACTGCTGAGGCTCCAGAGCGTACTTTTATACTGACCATAGCTTTTCAGTTCGCAACTTTAGATTTAAAAATGAACGAAAGATACATCAATCCGCTTGAATTTCAAGTCACATTTTATGATAGAAAAGAAGAGACTGTCTTAAAAAAAGATGAATCAGCAATAAATAAAAAATAGTTAAATGAGGAATGTTTTTTTCTGTTTTATATCTTTAATATTTTTAAATTTAAACTCGGCAACTCCTTTACCTACAGATGAAAGAATAAGATATATAATGTATAATCCATCTGAGGTTTATAGCTTGGCCCTTGTGACTGGTTATGATGCTGGTATACAATTTGGAGACACTGAGGAGGTTGTTGCAGCTGCTTTTGGTAATTCTGGAGGCTGGAATGTTAAAGTGGAAAATGGAAATATTTTAACTATAAAACCTTCTGCACAAGCAACGGATACAAATTTACGAATATCGACGATTGACGAATATGGAAAACGAAAAATATATTTTTTTGATATTTTTCATAAAAGAAAAACAGCACAAGGAATACCACATGGAGTAATTTATTGGGTTTATATATTTCATCCAGAGATTAATCCAGATATACCTCTTCAAGTTATCGAAAAAAACATTACAGATGAGGCATTCGATATTTCACCTATAATATCAAAACCTGAAGTAAATATTAAGGCAGCTGAAGGTAAGTCTGCCAATGAAACTCAAAATAAAGACGCACCAAATAAAGATATGCCCAAGACTGAAAATCAAGAATCAAAGGCGCCAGTGCAATCAAAGACAAGCAAGCTAAACTATAAATATTCATATGCTGCATCTAAAGATAACACTATATTAATACCAAAAAAAGTTTATGATAACGATCAAAATACTTTCATTGAATTACCAAGCGGAGTTGTTCAAAATTATGACATTTCTGTAAATGTACTTGATAGTCAGGGATATGAAGTTCCTATTAAATATGAACTTTATAATATTAACTATATTGTTTTTGCAGGTAAAGAAAAAATCTTTGTAATACGCGGAAAATCAAAGAAGGATAAAAAAGCAAAAACTACCGATCATGTTTGCGTTTATAATGAAAACTTGGGTAAAAAATGATAGAAGAAATTAAACAAAAAATATCTATCGTTAATCTCGCAAGAAGGTTTACAAAGCTAGTTAGCGTTGGAAATGGAAAGTTTAAAGGTTGCTGTCCATTTCATAAAGAAAAAACTCCATCATGTCATTTTAATGATACTGAAGGTTACTTTAAATGCTTTGGATGTGGCGAGGGCGGAGATATAATATATTTCTTTGAAAAAGTACAAAATATCAATACAAAAACTGCAATTGAAATGTTAGCGCAGGAAGCTGGAATTGAGAAATCGCAGTCTGTACAAGATACAAAATATGACAAAAAAAAGTCGATTTACGGAATTTTAAATGATTTAATTGCTCAAATGCAGAGTTTGTTGCATAACAAATCTGCTGTTAAGCAGTATGTGGCTAAAACTAGAAATTTAAAGCTAAATACTGTAGATTTTTTTAAAATTGGCTTTTTAGACTTAAACAACATTTCAGCACAAGAGAATTATCAGAGTGATTTAATTGAAATTGGATTTTTGCATGCAAAAAATTATTCAACTTTCAATGAGAGACTTATAATCCCTATATTTGACAAATCTGGCAATCCGATAGGCTTTGGAGGTCGTCAACTTATTGATTCAAAAACATCTGCCAAGTATATAAATTCAAAAGAAAGTTATTTGTTTAATAAAGGAAAAATATTATTTAACTACCATAATGCAGTCAAAACAAGAAAAAAATATATCATAATTGTTGAAGGATATATGGATGTTATTAAAATGCATGATGTTGGCTTTGAAAACTGTATTGCACCTCTTGGAACTGCCTTTACAACTTACCACGCTGAAATATTATGTAAAACTGGGAAAATGCCAATTTTTGCATTTGACAACGATGAAGCAGGAAAAACTGCAATGATAAAAGCCGTTTTTGAGATTGCTAAATTTTTATCAAGCACTTTTATGCCTAAGTTTATGGTTTATGATCTCAACTATAAAGACTTGGATGAAATTGCCAATTCTGAATCTATTGATAAAATACAGTCTATGATTGATAATTCTTTGGAAATAAATGAGTATTTAATGGCCGTGTTGCTTGAGAAGTATGATGTAAAAAATCCAAATCAAAAGTCTCTCTTAGAAAAAGAGTTTCTAGGTTTTTGTGATTTAATATCTGACGAAATGTTCAAGAAAAACTATATTCGTTGGATGAAAGATAGAATTTTTCAAGAAAGTATAAGTAAAAATAAAAAAAATGTTGCTAACAAAATTCAAAATATCTCCGTAGATTATGAAAAAAAGCTAAAAGAATATGAATTAAAAATATCGGATATAATAACTTCATACGGCATTACTCAGTCAATGCTCTCAAAATATGATATTTTTAGTCCAAGTTTACAAGATCAAATTACGAAAACAGAAGAAAATGACATACTTAAAAATGACACCGAAGAGATAGAAGATTTAATGGTAAAGTTTATTTTTATCTATAATCAGTCAAAAATAAAAGATCGTAAGATTGCTCAATACGAGCTAAAAGGCATAATTAATTATATAAAAAACAAAAAGAATTGAAAAAAATAAAACACTTACTATATATCTTTGAAAGTATGAGTTGTTTGTATGGAAAATAGAAAAAGTTTAACATCTGTTAGCAAGAAATCAGTATATGTTTTAGTTTCTGCAATGACTGTTTTATCGTGTTTATCGGTATTTGCAGTTGTTGTAATGAAGAACAAGTTTAATCAAAAAGAATCTAAAATCGAGCAAACTCAAAATAACAGTGCTTTTGTCGCAAATTCGAATGAAAATCTTTCATCAACTGTTCAAGACTGTAGCTTTAATTATCAAGAAAGCTATGCAGATTTAGTAGAAAAATTACTGCCTGCCGTTGTAAATGTATCAAGTATAATGAGCGTTGAAGAAGGATTGGATCCTTTTACTGAAATGGATGACATATTTAAGCATTTTTTTGGTGGTCAGCCAAGATTTGATAAGTCACCTAAAAAGAAACAGCAAAGAAAAGCTACTTCGCTTGGATCTGGTTTCATAATAAAAGGCAATTTTATTATAACTAATTTTCATGTTATAAAAAACGCAGAGAAGATAACAATCACAACCCATGATAATCAAACTATAGAAGCGGTTTTAGTTGGTCAAGATGAAAAAACAGACTTAGCGGTTTTAAAGCCTAAAAAGCTAGATAAAGCGACAAAAAATTTACCATTTTTAGAATTTGGTTCATCTGAGAATGCAAGAATTGGAGATAAAATTTTAGCAATTGGAAACCCTTTTAATCTAGGAGGCACTGTAACTTCTGGGATAATTTCTGCGAAAGCTAGAAATCTTGAAGGTGCTAGATATTCAGAATTTTTGCAAATTGATGCTGCAATTAATAGAGGAAATTCTGGAGGACCTACTTTTAACTTAAAAGGTGAAGTTATAGGCGTTAACACTGCAATATACACTCCCAATGGCGGGAATATAGGCATAGGCTTTGCTATTCCATCTGATACGGTTAAACAAATTATCGCACAGATCTCAAAAGGCGAAAGCATCAAAAGAGGCATGATAGGAGTCGTCATACAGCCAATGACAAAAGAAATAGCAGACGCTGTTGGTCTTGATAGTCAGTATGGTGCTGTTGTGAATAATGTTGTACCAAATAGTCCAGCTCAAGAAGCAGGGATTCAAGAAGGAGATGTAATTACTCACTTTAATTCTAAAAAAATAACATCTCATAATCAATTGCCTTTGATGGTTTCTTCCACAAAAATTGGTAGTAAAAATAAAATAAAAGTAATAAGAGATGGAAAGACATTAGAGCTTGATATTGTTATTAAAGAGCAAACAGATTCAACTGACAAGTCTAAAGAGCAAGAAAAACAACAAGCTGTTTTAGGCTTGAGTGTTCAAGACTTAACTCCTGATGTTGTTGCTCAGCTTAAATTACCACAAAACACAACAGGTGTTATAGTTGTTGATTCAAAAAATCTTGGAGATTATTTTCAAGCGGGAGATGTTATTACAAAAGTAAAAGGACTGAAGATAAACAATATTGAAGATTTGAAAAAAGTTTCTAAAGAAATCAAGCCAAAACAAGCAGTTATTGTTTACATGATTAGAGAAGGTGTAAGTGCTGTTCAAGGCGTTATATTTAAATAATATAACCAAACTTAGATGTTAATTTCTTTAGGTTATCTAGTTTTTAATTTGCTTTTTATTTCTTATATTTAAGTACTTATCTGTTCCTAACTAAAATAGGGCAGATGGCCGAGTGGTCGAAGGCGCACGCCTGGAACGCGTGTATAGGTATCCCCTATCCAGGGTTCGAATCCCTGTCTGTCCGCCAGTGTTTTAATTTCATCCACAAATTTGATTGTTATAACTGTTTAACCAGTATTGGCAAGACAAATGCAATTATTATCTAAAAAATTCAATTCTACTCTAATAATGCTGTCTTGGTAGGTAAGTTCTAAGTTAGCATAGAACACAAGCCTTATAGCTCAGGTCAATACTTTATTTTGAGATATAAATCTAAACAGCAACAAGGCAAACCCTTTGCATATTAGACAAGACGGCTTACTGTATGAAGTAGGTAGTCAAGAATAGTCTTGGCTTAATAAAGGCAGATGGAAAGTAAACTTATCATAAGTTATGCGGAATTTTTATAAAATTAATTTATGCAAGAATTAAACAAAGCTCAAGCAGAGGTAATTAGCTTCACTAGAAGTAAAAATTATGAATTTAAAAAAGATTTAGGTAATGGCGCATGTGGAAAAGCGGTACTATTATTTGATCCCTTAATTAAAGAAAACTTTGCTTGTAAAAAATATGAACCATTGAACCCATCTTGGGACTTTTTTGATAGATTTCTTAATGAAATTAAGATGTTATACAAAATTAACCACGAAAATATTATTCGTGTTTTTTCCTACCATGTATATCCAGAGCATAAAAAAGGGTATATTTTAATGGAATATATTGAAGGCAATAATATCGAAGATTATTTAGAAAGCAAACCAGAAGACACAAACGATCTGTTCATGCAGACGCTAAATGCATTTAACTGTTTGCATTCTAATAATATACTACATCGTGACATTAGGCCCGAAAATATTATGGTTAACGATAATGGAGTTTTGAAAATTATCGATTTCGGATTTGCAAAGGAAATTCAATATGATGAAGATATTGATAAAAGTATTAGTCTAAACTGGAGATATGACAGACCTAATGACTTTAAAGATCATAAATACGATTATAGCACTGAGCTTTATTTTGTTGGCAAGTTGTTTGAAGAAATCATTAAAAACAATGAAATTCACAATTTTAAATATAAACCAGCATTAAATAAAATGTGCAATAAGAACTCGAGAGAAAGATTTACCTCCTTTCATGATATATTGCAGGAGATAAACACTAATAAATTTAACGAAATAGATTTTTCATGGGATCAAAAAACTATTTATCAAGAATTTGCAGATAGTATAATGAAAATAGTGGCAAGTATTGATTCAGCATGTCAATATGAAAATGATATTGACAAAATTATTAACAACCTAAAAAAGGTGCATAAAAATTCAATGCTAGAATATAGTATACAAGATGGCACTAAGGTAGTTAATTGTCTTGTACCTGGACGATATAAATATTGGCCTCAACATAAAAAAAATATCAAAGTAGATCAATTAAAATACTTTATTGATATCTTAATTAACAGCTCTCTTGATCAAAAAAATGTAATTATTGCTAATTTACATTCTAGGTTTGATGGCATAGAAAGATACTCGGATAATAAAGAAATCGATGACGATGAAATACCATTTTAGAAACATTTGGATTTTTAGATCTTATTCCTTGTTTTAATTTTAGGGAATTTAGCTGTGAAACCCTTATAAATCTACTTAAAACAAGTAATAAAACTTATTTAAATTGATTTTTTTCAACTTTTCCATCTAAACCGCATGCACATGTCAAATTTAAATATGGATATTTCAAGGTAGACTTAAGAAATGGAGATGTCTATAGCAAAACAAAAAAATATACAACGCTATCAGAGAAAGACTTTATAAGCTTACTAAGAAAGATAGCAGAGACTTCAAATAAAAAGTTAATAAATGAAGTGTATAAACTTCATAAATATAGTAGCAACAAAAAAATAACCAACCTATTTAGCTAGGTACAGCCCCACTCCCTCTAAATCATTTTATAAAAAAACCACCCACACCTTTTAACAAACAATCGAATTTAATTTTAGCAACAAAACAAGAAACTGACCAATCTAATTCTACAAAACAGCACGGAAGTATTTTACACACAATATTTTGTAAAAAATAAACATTCATCCATTCCCCCTAAGACCCAGTGAAAAGGGGGATGGATGAATTCTATCTACTAGGTTAAATTTCAGGCATACTCTGGTCAATTTCAATAAAATAAACCACTTTCTTAAATAAATTATAACTTTTGGCATCAAAAACACCCCTTTCAGGGTCTAAAATTTTGCCATTTTGAAACAGTACAAAATGAGTGTACGGATCGCTGACAAGCAGAAGTGTTTGTTTAGATAAACTGTCTACAAACACCTCAATTTTTTGCCGTGTTTGTCCGTATTTATTAATCACCTTGCCATTTTGCTTTAAAAATTTAATAATGTCTACACACTTCATTTTTGATTTTAATATTTTGCTAAGTTTTTTGTCAAAAGCTTTTTTAACCTGTTCATATTCCCAATTTAGAATCATGCCAATACATGTAATCTGACAATCTCCGTGGTATCTTTGATATAAAAAGTTTTTCGCACTCTCGCGACGCTCTATTTTTTCACATACACAATTTACCTTATTTTTTATTAAAAAAATAATTTTTCCCA
Organism: Candidatus Deianiraeaceae bacterium; assembly: GCA_964201065.1. GTDB lineage: Bacteria > Pseudomonadota > Alphaproteobacteria > Rickettsiales > Deianiraeaceae > CAXNCX01. The sequence goes on from CAXNCX010000006.1 coordinate 9,978, forward strand.
AATTCATTTCTTAAAATCCAAAATCTCTTTAACCATATCTAAAACACGAAATTAATATGCAAATTTCCCTAACCTACCCTTCTTCTTAAAGCATCTGAATGTTATAAATATGGGTTTTTAAGGGGGTAGTCCTCTCCCCGTGAGGAAATTAATCAAAACCCCACCCCTTTTAACAAACAATCGAATTTAATTTTAGCAACAAAACAAGAATATGGTAAAATTGATATAAATAGTGAGATGTTAAGCAAAGCCTGTAAAAATTGAAAATTATATTACTTGACGATGCTAATAAAACTTGAAAACAAAATCTGTAAATTAACCATAATCATTGATAAGTTTATATTAATTTTTATGAGTATATTGATAACTGGTGCAGGTGGCACTGTTGGTATTGAACTGATTAGAAGTTTTGCAAAGAAAAAAACACCGCCTAAAATTATTGCAATTGACAGATGCGAACATGCTTTAATGAGGCTTTTAGCACTTCAAAAAAACATTGAATATGATTTTGAGATTAAATATGTCGATTTATGTAAATCGGAGTCAGGCATTCTGGAAAATCTAAATAATGTTGAGACTGTTATTCATTGTGCAGCCATGAAAAGCGTGCAAATTGGTTATTTGTTTCCAGAAGAACTTGCCACTCAAAATATACTTGCTTTTGCAAATCTTAAGCAAGTCGCTATTAAATCTGGTGTTAAAAAGGTTTTATTATGCTCTACTGACAAAGCAGCATCGCCTACATCTGTTATGGGGTCTTCTAAGCTTCTTTTGGAGCGTATTTGCAGCGTGTCTTCAAATGAAGTAACAAAATTTGCATCAATTCGTTTTGGAAATATTTTAAATTCAAGTGGTTCGGTTATACCAACAATGCTTAATAGTGTTAAAGAAAAAGGAAAAATTTACATTACAGACAAAGACATGACTAGATATATTTTAACAAAAGATGATTTTTTAGAGTTAGTATTTTTTGCACTTGAAAATATGAAAGGTGGAGAAGTATTTATTCCAGTTTGTAAGTCAATGAATATATTAGATCTGAGCTCTGTTGTTAAAGAAATAGCCTCAAAAATTTTTGGAATTTCAGAAAATGACATTGAGATTGTGTTTGGTAATAATAAATATAACGAAAGTATACACGAAAAGATGGCATCGGATTATGAATATGATAATGTTTACAGAATTAATGATCGTTTTTTCAAAATTGATCAAAACGCTGCACAAAATGAGATCTCTAATTTTAAGTGTAGTAAGCAAGACTTACTTTATTTATCGTCTTCTGGGAATGAAATACTTGAAAAAAATGAACTCAAGGAGATTCTTTTAAAAAACATGAATTTATTGTAGTTAAAATGGATACTAATTTGTTAGAAATACTTGATCAAATCAGGGCAATTGGAGCGGAAGGCTTAAAATATGCCAAGTCTGAGTATGATATTGCGAGGTATGAAAGATGTTTGGCAATTGTTGAAAAAGAATACTCAAAAATCTCTGATATGCCAATTGATGTTATTCGCAAGTTAATAAGAAAAGAATTAGGCTGTATAACTCCTAAACTAGGGATTGAAATTCTTGTGCAAAAAAAAGACTCAAATTCTTTGGAATCTAATTCTTTTTTAGTTTTACAGAGATCGGATGATTTAACTTGGTGTTTTCCTTGTGGATTTTGTGATGTTTCGGAGTCTCCATTTGACACTGCAATAAGAGAAACAAAAGAAGAAACCAATCTAGATGTCGTGCCATTAAAATATATCCACATATCAAATAAAGGCCCTAGTGAATATCCAACAATATCTTTTCAAGTGAATATGTTTATAGAGGCAAAATTAACTTCCACAGATGAGGTAAGATTAAGTCATGAACATTTGGCATTTAAGTGGATAAGTTCATTAAAAGAAATTGAGCAATTAAAGTGGCATCCTAGTCATGACAAGCTTGCATATTTGGTACTTGATAAAAAGATATTTTTTTAATTAAAACAACTTAATATTTATACCAAATCTGACCATTTGTAGCTTTAAATCATCAGACCAATTTGCGTTTCCGCCTCCCTTGTAGTCTAGTTTGTTTTTTGCCTGAAGCTCCGTTGCTTGCACAAACAAAGAGGCTTCTGGTGTGAAGAATATTTCAGCACCAAATCCAAGAACTGTTGCTGTTGCGTTTAAATCAAAATCAAAATCTAAGCTTGGAGTTGGACTAGGTCTCACACTTTGAGTAGAATTGTAGCCGACATTTCCCATTCCAGCAATTACATAAAGTGCAAGTTTTTGTTTAACATTAAATCCAATTTTAGTGTTAACACCATAATACTGCGTCATTTCATCTTTGTAAGAGTATTCTTTTCCAAGAGTAGCATTTTTAATACTTCTAGTAGTTTCGGAGTTTAGTTTTAAGTATTCCGCCTCAATTGCAGCGTATAAACCAAACATACCATCTCCAACAAATCTATATCCAAAACCAAGCGACGGTGCAATTTTACTTGAAGAGTCTACTACATTTGCAGTTTTTGTAGTTTCTATAGAGGCGCCAGTTCCAGTGTACATGAAATATTCATGGCTTGATTTATTTGCACCAAGTGAAAAATAAACCCCAGACATCATTTCTGCATCTCTAGGCCTTCTTGCTAGTGTTGTTGTTACAATTTGTTTGTCTTCATTTTCTTGAACAAGTCCTTGATATTGAGACTCTAAATCATATTTTTTAACTTTAATTGTTAAATCCTTTCTTATTTTTTGGTTATCGTTTAATTCTTGGGTGTATGTATCATTCGAACTTTGATTGTTGTTTATATATTCTGAATTTTCATCTTCATTTTTGTATACTTTATATACACTTGACTTGTTTGACTTTACTCTTATATTGGCTTTATATTTAGGTTTTGCCTGACTTACATCATCTCCCCATAAATCTGAATAAGCTGCGTGTGTGACATTAAAAAAAGATGCAATTAGTAAAAACTTATAAAGAAGACCTCCGCTCATAATTATATATAATAAATATTCATAATTGTATTATAGCGGAATTTATTTAACTAGTCAATAAATTAATTTTATGTTTTTTAATTTCGTAGACTTTGTCAAAATATGAACAAAAATTTTTGTTATGTGTCACAAACACTACAGAGGTGTTGTAATTTTTTGGCATGTTTTTTATAATTTTCAAAAAGTTGTTTGCATTTTCTTCATCTAAATTTCCAGTTGGCTCATCTGCAATTATTAACTTTGGTTTTCTAATTAAAGCTCTTGCGATTCCAACTCTTTGTAGTTGACCACCAGAAAGTTCGTCAGGAAACTTGTTTGTCATGTCGTGCAAATTTAAGTCTGAGAGTATTTTTAGTGTATCTTGCTTTAGCTCTTTTGGGTTAGAATTGGGATTGTGTATTTTTTCTGAGATCATTATATTGTCAAGGACGGAAAGCTCAGGAATTAGATTGTGATATTGATATATAACACCGATATTTTTTTTGATATTTACTGCTTTTTCTGAAAATAAACTGTCATTTTTAAAATCAAATTTAACTTCTCCATCCCAGTATTCTGAATATCCATCACATGAATCAATTAATCCTATAATTTGTAAAAGCGTTGTTTTTCCACATCCTGAATTTCCGACTATGCCAGCTATTTCATTTTTTTCAAGCTTAAACTCAGTGTCTTCTAAAATAAGAGTGTTTCCAGCTTTTGTATTATAAATCTTTTTGTTAATTTGACAATTCAGTATCATTGTTTATTCTAGATTTAAAAAAACTTAAATGATGCAAGATTACAGTCAAGAAATGCTTACAAAACATAATTGTTTTATGTTACAGACAGATACACTCTTGAATTCTGCATTGAATTTTGTATCAAAAATTTTAGACATCGATATAGATGTTAAAAATGTGAATTCTTTTGGGAATATTTTTTTAATTCAAAATAATAGCTCTATAAAATTAGAAGATGTCGAAATTATAAAAAACCAATTTTATGTCAGTGGATTTAATGATAAAAAAGTTTTCATTATTTTGGAAGCAGAAAAATTAACTAGATCTGCTGCAAATAGTTTGTTAAAAATTTTAGAAGACGGTAGTTTGTCGAATATTTTTATTTTTGCCACACATAATTCAAAAAATGTTATACAAACTGTCAATTCAAGATGTTTAATCTTAAATTTTCAAGAATCTCAAGATGATAATATTATTGCATCTCTGGTTGAGAAAATGGTTAAAAAAAACAGCAGGCCTCAAGATTTTGACGATATAAATTGTGAAAAGGCAGTATCTTATATTTTAAAAAATCCTAAGTATTTTCAACATTTAAGCCATGAAGAATATTTTTTAATGCAATCTAAAATTGATTATTATTTAAGATACTTAACCAATAATAGATGGCTCAAAGCTTTAACGGTGTTGTTGCAAAGTATATGGCAAAGCTAAAATTAAATATTTTCTCAATCGCACTATACAATTATTACCTAGGGGCTATTTTAATAATATTATTTTCTATTTTTAGTATAGTGTTTTTTGGCTTTTGGCCCATTAAGCATATCAACTCTAGTACAAAAGAAGAAATAAAGGCCAGAAATCTCAATATTAACAAAAATAATGAGTTAATTATAAAATATCAAGGTATAAAAAAAATACAAATTGATATCAATGAATACATGGAAAGAGTGAATGCTGATAAAAAAATCTTTACTAATTTCAAACAAGAAGATTTGTTTGTTATTCCTCAAGTTTTTGAGGAAAAATTCTCTAAACTAGACATCCAGCTTAAGAAAAACAACTCTAAAAAACTCACACAAGGCTCTATATCAGAGCTAGCTTTTGGGTTAAAATACAAACAAGAAGGAATTAATGATAAACCTTGCTGGGAAAGTTTACAGTTTTTTGATCAGTCTTTGCCTGGTTTTATAATAGTTGAAGAGTATAATGTGAATAAAGATAAAGATAAAATTGTATGCAATATTATATTAACATGGACTTTTTTAACAGACTAGGGCGTCTTTTGATTTTTTTATCAATTTTTATTTGTCATAATATTTACGCAAAAACAATTATACTTGCCGAGAACGATGTATTATCTACGGCAAAAGAAGAAATCGAAACTTCGAAGGACAACGGGCCTCTGATTTTGAGTAATAACCTGTCCTTTTCTTATGATAAAGATATTATGCTTAAACTTATTAATGAAAAAACAACAATACCCGAGTATAAATTGAAAACTTTTTCATTATTTAATTTAAAAGCAGCAAATAAAGAGAAAATTAACATTAAAAAAGAAGATTCAAAAACAATCCGTAGTTTTATTAGAGTGGACTTTATAGTGTCTAATTTTAATAAACACTCTCAAAAGCAAATTCCCACAGCGGTTAGAACCAATATACAAAAATATGTTGTTGGAGACACATTTTGGGGTGAAAAATATCAAATCTTAGATATTTTTGCAAATGGAATACGAGTTGAGGTAAAAAATATTGATGAAAAGTTTATTAATAATCTCTTGCAAGATAAAAAGAATCGTAGAAACATTAAGTTAATGAATGATAGTAAAGAAAATAGCGTAGCATTTAACTTATTTACTAGAGAAAAATTTGATCTGGACACAGGTGAATTTTTTTATTAAAAAAATATTTCTATTAATATTTATGAAAGAAATGAAGATGATTTTGAATATTTTTAAAAGAAATGTTTACTAAAAAAAACACCGTAACACCCATCGAAGACACATCTAAAGACTACGACTACACAACATCTATATTGAATAAAATTAGAGATAAACTAGTTGGTCAGGCCAATAAAGAAGTTTTAGCTCCCTCTGTTGAAGAGATTAATATAGGCGAGACTCAGGAGACTTTATCCCAAAGCAATCAAGAGCAAACAACTTCAACAATTAAGCCTAAAACAAATACAGTTGTTGAGAGTGTAAGCTCTGAAAAAGTCTCTTTTGCTGATGATAATACCAATAAAGCAAATGAAGTAGACCTTTTGTCAAAAAAATACAATACAGAATACAACACTGAAGATCTTTTAAATAAATCAGCTTCGTCAGAAAATAAAAATATTCTTGATCAAGAATATTCCAAGAAACCTGAAACAAATGTAACCTTACCTCTAAAATCAAATTTTACTTCTCAAAAACCAACTCAATTGAAGTCTGATTTTTTAAATACTGATATAAATATCGATGAAGATTTAATGATGTATGTCTCGCCAGCTTTTATCAACGAGCTGTCTTACTCTCCGGAACAAGCTAAAAGTGAGGATTTAAAAAAATACAACAATATTGAAAAAGAAAGCAATGTTTCTGATGAGGTAAAGTTAGATTTTGAAAATGACACAAATACGGAATCCGATTCTTCTATATTTAATGTCAAAAAAAATACGACCGATCAATCTACACTTAATTATCAGATTGATCAAAATCTTTTAGAAAGTCAAACTAAAGATTTAGCGACTGAACAAGAAGAAAAAAATCAACTTGATGATTATTTACCAGGAGTGAGTTTAGAAAAATTTGAGCAAGATAATTTAAAAACTGCACAAGATAAAATAGATAATTCTAAGCAAGAGGAAGAAGAAAAAAATGATACGGTTAATTCATCAGTTAGCAATATGGAGCAAAAAACTAGTACAGCTAGTCCAATATTAAATTCAGAAAACAAAGAATCTGAGAAAAAAATCACTACTTTTAATGAATTTGATTTGAATGCTGACTTTACAGACGATTTTGCGATAACAGGTGAGGCTTTTAGTGGAGACGGTTTAGAGGATTTATTTGATGTTAGTGAGGCAAATGAAGAATCAGAAAATGATGTTCAAGATTCTTCATTTGATGTTGAAGAGCAAAATCAAGAAAAATCGATAGAATACGATGAAAATATAAACTCTGAAACAAATGATGATTTTACCAATCAAGAACTTGAAAATAAAGAATCTGAAGATCCTGAAACTCAATCAGATTCAAAGTTGTCTGATTTAAATGAAGAGTTAGATTTTGAAGTTGACACAAAGTCAGAAGAGTTTTTACAAGAAATAGATGAAAATTCTGAAACATCTGATTTATTAGGCTCGGAAACCACGCAAAATGAAGAAATCAAAGATTATAACTCCGATATAGATGAATTAAATCTTGATTTGGATGGCTTCGATTCTGAGGATGAAGAAAACAAACTAAAAAAATCTTCTGAAAACTTGTTAGAGACAAACAACCAAGAAAATGCCGATGAACTTGATTTAGACATTGAAAATGCTACAAGTTTAGATGAGAATACAAGCTTGGACTTCGATTCTGAGGATGAAGATTCTGTTTTAAAGGAAGATTTAGAGAGCGAAGAGCAAGAAGGTTTGCTAACAGAACAAATTACTGAACAAACAGACAATGAATTATTAAAAAACAGTGTTAATACCGATAAAAACAACCCCAATTCTTTAGATGCTGAAGAATTTGACGAAGACACAATTGAAGATCATTTTGAAGAGCCTGATAATGACTATACTCAGGAAGAAGAAGAAGCTTACGATGAAACTGAAGAAAGCTTGAATGATGATGAAAATACAAAAATTGCTAAAAAAGATTTTAAACAAACCCTTATCAATAAAGATCTTTCAGAAAACTTGCTATCAAATACCGCAAGTCAAGTTGATTTTAACAATTTTATCGCACATATTTTACATTCTGGCATCCAAGAATGGATGAAATCCAATTTACCTAAATTAGTTGACAAGATCGTTAGAGAGGAAATTAATCGTAAGATGGAAGACGAGAAATAAACATTTCACTTTAAATTAATTTTGCTTTAAGAAGAGCTTTCTTTAAAGTAGAATTATTAAAGAATGTTTTTGCTTTACTTAGTGATTTTGGCAATGGTTCTAAAAAATTATATATTTCATCGTGAGCATTCCCATAAATTTTCTCGCTTGGTTCTATATTATTTATCATGCCGTCAATCATGGACCATAATATAGTAGAGACTGTCAAGATAGGATCTGCATATATACAAGGTACTCTGTTTTCAATGTAATATTCTGTCACGTTTTGACCCTTAATTGGAATTCTGATTGCCGTTGTTCTATTATTGATGCCCCAGCTTATATTTACAGGATAATGTATGTGTTTTCTTTCAATATCTTCTGGCCTAAATTTAAATCTATTGTAAGATTCTTCTTTTGGACAAAAAATAAACATAGAAGGTTTAATATGTTTAAGTAAGCCGCCGACAGATCCTGTTAAAGTATTAGGAAATTTATCATCAATTTTTCTATATATATTTATTCCATTAATGTATATACTGACAGAAATTTGCATCGAACAACCCGGTTTGTGTTGTTCAAATTTTGGATGAAAAATGACTCCCGTTGCATTTGATAGAAAATTTTGGACTAAATTCGTTTGTATTACAACATCAAGTGGATTTTTTTTACTTACTACTAACTCAAACTGATATTTGTCTTCTTCAGCTTTTAATTCAAGATTATTTTCTTTTGCGAAGGACTCGATCTTATTTAATATATTTTCATTTTCTATATAGAATTCTGTTTCTGTGGATATAAAAAAATTGACATTATGAAATTTTTCTTTGTTACATTCCATCAGGGTCTCACTTAAAGATTCAATAAAATAAATAAAATTATCATGATTCATAAGTTTTTAAATATAATTTTTTTTAAGTTATTAATTGGTGCATCATATATATTGTCAAGAAATTCAAAGCTACAAAGATTTTTAGCAAATATTATTTTTAAGTTTAAGATAAGAAGAGTCTTTTTCGGATTAGATTCGTTAAATAAAATTTTTCCATTAAAAAGTGTTGATGATAAAATTGATATTATTAAGAATTTATTTACTAATTTTATCAAAGATTTTTCTTCAACAGTTTTTGTTTATAAAATTCAAGATAACAATAAGCTAAAATTAGAAGTAGATAGTCCTGATGAAGTAAAAAATCTAATTGACAATGGCAATAATGTTTTTATTTTTACAGGTCATTTTATTAAATTTGAAGAGGCAGGATGTTTTATTAGAAATTTTTTAGGTAAAGAGAAGATAGCCGTGTTTTATAAACGATATAAAAATAAGTTAATTGATGCAGAAATTCCAAAAATTAGAGGCTTTAAACACTATGAAGTTGGAAAAAGAAGTATTGCGGAATTTCAAAAAAATCTGCAAAATTCATCATTTGTTACTCTTGTGCTTTTTGATCAATATCACAAACAAGGCAATGAATATCTATTTTTTGATAATAAAACAAAGTTTTCCTCAGTTTTGCAAAAAATGGCAATAAAAAACAAAGTACAT
>CAXNCX010000007.1:0-18693 GCA_964201065.1 Candidatus Deianiraeaceae bacterium
GGTTCCTAGGGGAGACACACAGGTCTTCCAGCACATTTTAGCACTTCATCAAAGGGCTTAATCATGGTAAACACTAGTGTGTTGCCACTTGAGTTAAAATACTATCAGCGTTTATTAGGTTTTAATCCTTTTATTATAACTTTGATTAATACTATTTATATTATTCTCTACCTTTCTAAGATTTTCTTGCCATTGATCTGGATAATATGGATCAACTTTATTTAAAGAAGTTTCTTTTTTAGATTGCTCAGGATTCTTTTTTATTTTTTCCACTAATTGATGGTAGTAGCGTTGTTTTGCATCACCAAGTTCTAATTTTTTGTGATTCTTCTCTACACTTAATTTAGGTTCATTCTTGGGTTTCTGATCTACTTTTGTCTCATTATTTGTGATATTTTCTTTTTTTACCAACTTTTTTGGTAAATTTTGTTTTTGATGACTAGTTGACACTGATTCTGAAACCCGAACCTCAACATTCCTTAAATTTTCTGTATTTATTTGAGGAGCATTCAGCTGGCTTTGCAATCCTCTTTGAAATTGCATTTGATTTTCAGCTAAACTAGTTATAGCGTCTGCAATCTTTTCGAAACTTTTTTTGAAAAGATTTGTGTCTAACTTAGATGTGTTTTGTTGTCCTTTTATTTTAAGTCTTCTTGTGCTTTTTTGCTCAGTGTGAGACTTTAGGTTATCATTTTCCTCTTCATATGAGCTATCTTCTTTTAACTCTTCAACTATGTCTAATTGATTGCTTTTTTGTATTGTAGGAATGGTGGTCTTTGTTTGATTTATTATACTCTCTGTATGTAAATTTTTTTCTTGATCATTAACACCTACCTTTTTTTGTAAATCATTTAAACCACTCTTCATATTATTCACATTTGTTTCTATATCATTCTCATCATCAAACTTGATATTGATTGCTACAAGAATCTCATCTATGGATTTGCCACTTTGAAGGATTTCATTTAGTTGTTTTGATGGAAATTGTATGCTTTGAGTTGATTTATATAATGAATTCAAAAACAATTCCCTCATAGTATTAAAATTCATAGTATATGATTTGTTTTCTTCAATCAAGCTCTTCAGCTTTTTATTATACTCTTTTTTGGAATCATTAGAAGCTGCATCGTCTTGTTTTTCTAATTCAGACAAACGGTCGTTGTATTTTTTAAACTTACCTAATACTGAAGTACTTTTATCATCTGAAAAACGTTCTTTATAACTTGTCAACATTTTTGAAAGAGCAAGTTTTTCAGCATTTGGACGAGCATCGCTCCGTAGTACTTCACATGAGGCTATAATAAATTTTGTTAAATGCTCAATATCCTCTTTTGACATCATTACATTCTTGCTCAACTCTTTTTTCACAAAATTATAAACAGCATCATATGGTAGAAGTGGCATTTCATATCGTGTCCATCTGCGTTCCAATGCTGGATTGGTTTGCATTTCAGGCTGAACATATATGTCATATTCTTTGTCTGTTGTGATACCAAGTATTTGAATTGACGGTTCTGCATTTCCACATTCTAAGCCTGTCTTAAGCGCTTCATTAAAGCCTTTCATTGTATTATTGTCTCCACGAATAAATAGATTATGAACTTCGTCTATAACTATACAAACATCACTACCTATGTCTCTATAATATTGACATGCTGCTTTAAATTCTTCTGCAGTCTTAGCATCATTTCCAACTAGTGAACCTGTAAGTGAACCAAGTTTTTCAAAAGGCACATTAATTAACTTTTTATTGCCTATTTTTGATGCTATAACTTCTATTGTTGTAGTTTTACCAGCTCCAGCAGGTGCAGTTAATATAAACGATGACCTCCCTGATTCAGTTAGTTTTGATTTTATTTTTTCAGAAAAATTAGAGTTTATTTCACAATCTGATCTTTGTTTAAAAATATTCGCAGTGTCTAATAAATAATCAAATGCGGTCATTGCACCACTAGTTTTTCTATCTTTTACAAATTTCTTAGATAACTCTTCTTGTTTTGTTTTTGCTTTTTCATAAAAGTTTTGAATAAATTTTGTCGTCACATTCTCAATTGAATTATCATCTTTATTTAAAATTCCCAAATTATTTTGGACAGATATAGCTTGACTAATATTTTTTAATACATTTTCAGGCATAGAGGAGGTAAACATATAGAATCCTTCTTTACTTACACTTTTCTTCATTATATTTGCTTCTAGATTCTTCAGAAAAGCATCGTAGCCCTCTTTAGAATCGATAAATTGTGTCTTTATCGTACCCTTGACGCCATATATTGTCTTAGCGACCTTATTTAATATTTCAGTTGCATATCTAAAAGGGCTAAATGTTGTTTCTGAATTTGTTATTTCATGATTTTTACTAGCCTTGCCTTGAAATATTTGTTTAGATAATTCCACCTTATTCGCAAACTCTAATCTGTCCATACTTTTACCTGAACTGGTCGCAACTGCGCCAGATCCTTTAAACAGCAAATTAAGGGTTTCTTCTTGATTTGCAAGTTCTTTTTCCTCTAAGAGCTTTTTCTTTTCTTCGTCTAATTTAGCTTGCTTTTCAGCTATTATTTGCTCTTGTTTAAACTTCTCTTGTTCTTGTTGTAACTTTAATAATTCAATTTGTTTCTCTATAGTATTATTAGCTTGGATCTTTGCTTGCAACTTAGCCTGCTCTAACTCTAATTCAAGTTTTTTAGCACCAACTTTAAGCATAAGAATATCATTACCTTTAGCTGTCTCAATCTCATTATTAATAGAGTTAATTTCTTCTTGTTTAGTTTGTAAATCATTTTTTACATTATCAATTTCTTGAGCCTGATTTGATTGTAACTCTTCTAGAACATATATCTTTTGATTATTTTCTGTCTCTTTTTGTTCGATTTCAGACCTTAAATTATCCAAATCTTCAGTGTGTTTAATTAAAGCTTGTTCTTGTTCATTCATCAAAATTTGCACATTATTGAAGTTTTGATTTACATCTTCTTTAAAATTTTCATGGTCATTTTTTAAAACTTCAATTTGTTTACTCTGCTGCTCTACCTTTGCATCAGTTTCTTGAATTTTGTTTGTAAGTTTCGAATTGATATTGCTTATTTTATTCGCAAAACTCTCAATGGCACCATCCTGATTGCTTTGAACCTCTGCAATAATTGTCTTCATTTCTTCTAGTTGCTCTTTTGAAGCATTCTCTAAATTAGTTTGTATGTTGTTAATATATTCTTTTGTTTGCTTAAAGTTTTCTTGATTTACCTGATTATTTTCTGATAATTTTTTGTCAAATTCTGCATTAAGATTATCTAAATCAAGTCTAACATCATCTCTGACTTTTTGTAACCCAGTCTCTAATTTACTATTTATATCTTGTTGGAATTCTTCATTTTCAGTAAATATATTGTTTATATTCTTATTTAAAGTATTAATTGCGTTTTCTTGATTAGATAAGCCTTTGTCAATATATTCCGTAATATATGATTCAAATTTGCCTAAATTCTCTGTCTGTGAATTAATTTTTGTTAAAAATTCTATTTTATCTTTTTCATTTAAATCCTTTAAAAGGTCTTGTTGTTTTTCCAAATTATCCACTTTTACATCAAAAGCATTTTGAGCAGCCTGTAAAGCGTCTTTGTTCTCTTTGTTAACATTCTCTATTTTTGATGATAAAGATCCGTGTACTGCTTTAAGTTTTTGCAAGTTTTTTTCTATTTTTTGATTCAAATCTACTTCTGTTTTCTTTAAATTCTCCTCTACCTGTGCAAGCTTTTTACCAAATTGTATCACTTTTCGCTCCGTGTTTTTATTATTGTTATTGAGTGTTTGTAATTCTTGATTGACACCTGTAAATTTAATATTACTCACAGCATTGAATTGTTGTACATTGGTATTTGTTTTCTTTAAATTTGTACTGATATTTTCTATTTTTTGATCTATTTTTTTAGCTTTTTGATTAATAAGTATTATTTCTTTATCAGTATCTTTAGCCTTAATCGTTAATTTCTTAACTTGTTTATTCATTTTAACTCCATGACTCTCTAGTGTATTAATTTTTTCTTCAAAATGCTTGTTAAATTGATCGATTTTATCACTAAAATTATCATTAATTTGATTCTGTAAATTTTTATAACTTTCTGTTTTATCTTGTAATTCTTTTAGGTCTTTCGCTGTTGCACAGTTTTTTATTTCTTTTTGTAAGTTTTTCTCCAAAGTTTGAAGTTTTAACTTTGTCTCTTCATCTAAACTTTCTATCCTCACCTTAAGCTGTACTTGTGTGTTGTTTATTTGTTTTTCTAGATTTGTTTTTGCGTTTTCTATCTTTCTGTCTACTGCATACATCACTTTAGTTTCAAGTTGTGATGTTGTACTTTCAATAGTGTTGACTTGGCTTTTTAAGGCATTTATTAAAGCTTGTTGTGTTGTTATGTCGTTTTTTGTTGCTGCTTGTTTTATTTGATTTTGAACTTTTGATAATTCATTTGCTTGGTTGTTTATATCTTGTGTTAGTTTATTTTTGTCAGCTAAATTTGCATCTTTTAGGCTTTCTTGTTGTTGTTGCAGTCTTGTAATTCCTACTGTTAGTTGGTTGTTTAATGCTGTTAATTGAGCTTGGTTTTTAGTATTTGCTGTTTTTATTTGTTGCTCTAGTTCTTGTTTGTTCTTTTGTAGTTGATTTATATTGTTTTCTAATCCTTGTTCTAGTTGGGTTTGTTTACTCTTTAGAGTTGATATTTCGTTTTGGATTTTTGTGTTTAATTGTTGCATGTTTTTGGTCATGTTTGTTTCTAGTTTTTCCAAAGATTCTTTACTTGCCTTTTCGTCTAATTCTTTTGTCAACTCCTGTTGAAATTTAGTTTGTTCTATTTTAAATTGCTTTAATACTTCTTGTTTTTTTGCCTCAGTTAAGTTTACGATGTCGTTTTGCAGTTTTGTTTGGTTTTCTTGTAGTTTTGTTGCCAATTCTTGTGCTAGTGCTTTGTTTGCAGTGGTGTTTGCTGCTGCAGTTTCCTGAATTAGCTTGTTATTTGCTTGTATTTGCTTTTCTAAGTCTTTGTTTTTTTGAGTTTGTTGGTTAATAAAGTCTTGAGATTTTTGCTCTAAAGATAATAGTTGGTTGTTGTATTGTGTTATTTTAGAGTTTAAGCTGTCTAGGTCTTTTTGGTTGTTTATAGTGTTTGTTTGTTTTTTCAGTTTTTCAAGATCTTTCAACACAACCAACTGTTCTTCTTTTATTCTTAAAACTTCAGTTGTATTTTGAGTTATATAGCTATCGATATTTTCATTTAGCGTTTTGTGTTGTAGATCTATTATTGTTTGTTTTAGTGTTAGTTGAGTTTCTAGTTTTTTAAGATCTTCTACACTTGCTTTGGTTTGTAGTTCTTTTTTGTTGTCTTCTGTTTGTTTTTCTAAGATGATTTTATAATCTTGCAGGTCTTTATTGACTGTAGTTACTTTTCGATTTGTTTGTAAGATTTTATAATCTAGGTTAAGTCCCATATGGCTAAATTCATTTTCTAAAGCAGTGATATTATTTGCGACTAAATCTTCATTGACAAGCTTAGCTTCTAATTTTTTAATTAATTCTTCTTGAGTTGCTTTTGTTTGCAATAGTGTGTTAATTTTATTTTCAGCTTGTATTCTGTTGTTGTCAATAACGTCGTTTTGTTTGTAAATATGTTTTTGCAATATTTCCGTTGCTTTTTGCATTACGGTCTCCATTTCTACTTGTCTAGATTTAAACATATCAGCTTCACTTGATAATATATTGGCTTGTATTACATTTAATTCTAACAAAAAATTATCCCCATAAGAGATGCCATTTACATCAGATTTTGGCAAATTTGGTTTGTATAATCCTAGTTTTAATATTAATTCACTTACGCTATCTTTTAATGTCGCTAAATCAGTATCATTACTATCAATTAACTTTTTTGCAATCTTCGGAATCAAGAGATTGCTTTGAAAGATATCACTATAATATAGAGGCAATTCATTATTATTCAATGTTTTAATAAATGTTTTAATGTTCTGAATATTAGTAGCATCTTCATTACAGTCAATCTTAACAAGAACAAGAGATTCCCGGTTTTTTGGCTTATTTTTTTCTGTATTAGCTTCTACAAAAAAATTCTTTGTAAAATTTGAAAGACTATTTAAAATATCTTTCTTTAAACTTTCCTCTTGTTGTGTAATAGGTTTTTGTCTTTGCATAAATCTAATTTTATATATATTAAATATTACTACTTTTTTTGCCTTAAGTCAATATATTTCTGCACAGCTGTGCAATTTTTACTTCACGCCACAAGTTGCAATTCTTTCAAATCAACTTTCATAAGTTTTAGTTTTTGCCAGTTTTCTTGTCCTATGTATCTTTTTAGTCTTTGCTCTCTTGACGACACAGAATAATCGAATAATGTATTCATTTCATCTTGATTTAATTTGCTTTGACCATTGTAAACATCGTCAAAATTTGGTCTTGTGTTTTCGTCTGGAAATGCTCTTTCCCATTCAATTTTTGCAATATTTTTACCGTTTTTATTTTTATTGTCCATATTAAAACCATAGCCGACGGTTCTTCTTGGTGGATTAGCTGTATCATCATAAGAATAGCCAGCCATTTCGGGCTTCATAGATGGATGAGTTCCTTCTTCACTCTTTAGCCAATCTTTACGAATATCATTATATCTTGCTCTGTCTTCTTCATTATTATCAGGGTCAAGTTTATAAAGTTCTAGTCTTATATCTTCAGGTTTTTTTGGTTTTGGCTTGTCTTCTATTTTTTGTTTTGTTGATTTCAGTTGATAATCAAGTTTTCTAAGTCTAGATTTATATTCTAATGTTGGCAAAGCAAACTCCTCGCCCTTTACAATCTTATTTTTTAGCCCCTGCACCGCCAATTTATCTTTTATTTCTAAATCAAAAGCATAGCGTTTTTTTGATAGATAGTCTTTTGCAACAAAGGTTTTAATGTCGTTTTTTAACTCAAAAGAATATCCATTCACAAAATCATATTTTATGCTGCTTTGTAATTTATACCATTGCACATATTGTTGAATATCATCGAGCGGAACATTTAGTTCCTGCGAAAGTGACAAAACTATTTTATATTTGGACTGCATAGCTTTCTAATAAATTCGTTTTTAAAGTACTTGTAAAAGATTTATTCTCAATTTCCAAGTTTGCTAAATTATTTTCAAGTGGTGGGTAAAATATGCCAATAATCATAAATGGGTTTGGTGATTTTCTAATATGCCATTCTCTGTTTGTTCCGAGGAATAAATAAACATCTTTCTTTTGCATTGCTGTGAAATATTTGTGCCTCAGTATGTCTTTTATGAGCTTGTAATTGTTGCCTTAGGTCGTCAAAAAAAGTATGTTTAATCATTTTAAAGAAATATTAAATCATATATCAAAAAACTCAAGATATGTCAATAAAAATCAAAAAACTTGACAATAAAAACCTAGATTATTATCATTTTTTCACTTGGGGGCATAGCTCAGTTGGCTAGAGCGCTTGTTTTGCACGCATGAGGTCATCGGTTCGAATCCGATTGTCTCCACCAGTATTATAATTTATGAAAAAAGTTGCAGTACTATTTTTAACAATTGCATTTGGCTTTTTTTTAAGCTTCCAAATTTCAGATTTTCTCACTGGATTAATTGAAAATATCTTTTTTAACCTATCTCAATCTGTGGGCACTGTCTTGGAAAATGAATTTCTTAAAAATGTAATTTGCAATGGACTAATTCCAGGTATAGGAATTGTTATTTCTTTTTTACCATCAATTTTTTTAATATTTTTAGTCACAGAAAGCCTAAGTCGGGCAAAATATTTCCAAGATATTACAGAGTATTTTAGCGATAAATTAATTCAATTTAACTTACCAAAACAGGCAATGCTTCCAATGTTAAACAGTATAGGCTGTACAATTCCCGCATATATCTCTACAAGAATTATACAAAACAAAAAAGAAAGATTCTTGGCAATGATTGCCATCAGTTTTATTCCTTGTCGTGCAAAAATGATGATGTTTATTATTTTTTGTGGTGCTTTTTTTAATAAAATATTAGCACCTTTTGTGCTATTTTTAATTTACGCAATTGGCACGATTACAGGGCTTTATATTGCGAAATTTTCAAGTAAATTTAAAACTTTACAAAGCAATAAAGCCAACTGTCAGGGCTGTAAAATTGGTAATTGCAACTTCTATTCAGATAACTTCATATTTAGCCTTATTAAGGCTTGCGTTAATTTTGTAAAAGAAACCTTTACAACACTTATTGTAGTTTCAGTTTTATTTGGATTTTTTAGTCACTTTCCTTTAATAAACAAAACACAGTTCATGGATTCATGTTCGAATCTTTACTCTTCCTCACTATGCTTGGAAAAATACAGAATAGAGCAAATGGAAAAAAGCTGGATTGGAATTGTAGGCAAAAAACTTGAAATTATCACAAAACCCATCGGATTTAACTGGCAACTCAATACCGCACTTTTGGTTGGAACTTCAGGCAAAGAAGCTGTTATAAGTGCACTTGGTATTTTATATTCTGATAACAAACCTCGATCTAATTTTTCATATTTAAAAACACAAATTCCACTTCCTTCAGCTTTGTCATTCGTTACATTCATGATATTTTATATACCATGCACCTCCGCAATGACAACTCTTTTTAATGAAACAAAAAATCTCAAATTCACTCTTTCCGTATCATTTGGAATGATAGGCTTAGCATGGATAATGTCTTTTTTAATTTATAATTTTTTAACATGGATAGTGTAGTAAATTACGGTATTTCAATTTTAGAAATATATAAAAAAGAACTACAAAAACTTGAGCAAATAATACAAAATCAACCTGATTTTCTAAAAATAGTAGATCTGATAACACATAAAAAAGGAAAGCTAATATTTACTGGCATCGGCAAAAGTGGACATATAGTTAAAAAAGCGGCAGCAACATTTGCATCACTTGGAATTTCATCATTTTTTATACATTCAACAGAGGCAAGCCACGGAGATATTGGAATGATTGACGACAACGATATATTGTTTGCAATATCAAATTCGGGCGAGACACCAGAGTTAAAAGACATTATAATTACCTGCAAAAATAAAAAAATACCAATTATTTCTATTTCAAAAACTGAAGATAGTTTTTTAGGTCAAAATAGTGATTTATTCCTAGAAATAAAATGCAGCGAGGCAATGCCAAATATACCCGCACCAACATCTTCAACAACAACTGTATTAACAATTCTTGACATTATCGCATGTTGTATTGCAAATAATAAACAGTTTTCAATAAAAGATTATGCTGTAAATCATCCAGGTGGAAAACTTGGAGAACTTGCAAGAAAGGAATTTAAAATTTAAAATGCTATGAGTAGAGCTGTAATTAAAAAAGTACATATAAATGTAGCAAATATATTAAGTTTAACTGGCCTTGCTTTAGGATTTGTTGCTTTTATGAATGTACACAAAGACTTGGAGCTTTCTTTGAAACTCATCATTTTAGCAACAATTTTAGATCAACTTGATGGAAGAATAGCAAGGTATTTAAAAATTGAATCAGAGGTAGGCAAACAAATTGATTCGTTTGTTGATATGTTAAATTTTGGTCTATTTGCGCCTTTTATTCTTATTATGGCATATGATCAAATAAACATATACAGCATCTCAATGGTTTTTATATTCACAGTTGCGGCACTGCTTAGATTGACAAGATTCAATCTTCAAGACAATCAGAGTGTTTTTTATGGCATTCCAGTGCCATGTGCTGCAATATTGGTTATAATGCCGGTTATTTTTCAGTACAAATTAGAAACTGACATAAATTTATTAACTGTTGTTTTAACAATTATTCCAATTTCAATTGGAATGTTGATGAAGACAAAAACAATTTCAATTAAAACATTTAAACTTGGGGTTAACTATTTCTCACTTTTTGTTTTCATTTTAACACTTATCACGTTGTATGACATACTATGGGGAGCGGTTTTATTTGGAAGCTTATATATCTTGACAATTATTCACAGTATTTTAGCTAAATTCAGTGTCAAAAAACAATAATATGAAAATTTATTTGGTATTATTCTGCTTATTTGTTAGCATTCTAAACATCGGTTGTGCTAGAAAAGACAAAGACAAACAAAGACTAAAAAGTCCATGTGTTTCTCTTGAAGGGCCTTGCAACTGGAAACCACTTAATCTAAATTTAAGAAAGACTAAAGTATAATATAACTTGACAGTTATTTTTAAAATAGAATAACAAAAATGATAAAAATTTTTGAATAATATATGAAAAATTTCAAGAAACATAAAATTAACGCTGATCCAATTTACAATAGCATTTATATAGCTATGTTTGCAAACAAGTTAATGCTTGATGGTAAAAAAACCGTAGCTTACAAAATAATATACAGCTCGATCGATGCAACAAAAGACACTCTTTTAAAGCAATATCCTTCAGTTCAAGATGCCTTTGCTGGAATAATTCACAGCATAAGACCAAGTCTTGGAGTTAAAACAAGAAGAATCGGAGGTGCAAACTACAAAGTACCATTTTCAATTCCAGAAGAAAAATCTATTAAAATTGGCATGAAAATGTTAGTAGAACAGATCAGAAAAAAAGTAAAAGAATCTGGGACAAACTCTGTAGATGTATTAAAAAAAGAAATTATTGACATTCTGAATAAAAATTCAGATACTTTAAAGGAAAGAGACAGAATGCATAAAATGGCTGAATCCAACAAAGCTTATGCCCATTTTGCATAAAATCAATATACAGTATAATTTTTAAACTAACAAATTAGTATTGCAAATAAAAAATTTTTATTACACTGACTTTTGTATTAATTTAAAATTTATAAGTTATGAAATTCAACATAGGAAACATATTCGCTCTCGATGTACACAATGAAGGTCTAAAAACTATCGGTATTTTCTTTGGAATAACGCTTTTGTTTTTAGTATTTTTAAAATTTCACGGACTTACTGTGTTATTTTTCTGTTTGTCATTATTTATAGTATCTTTTTTTCGCAACCCAACAAGAGTAGTTCCCATCCTCAAAAACGCTATAGTTAGCCCAGCAGATGGCTTAATTACAACGGTTGAAGATAGTATGCTCCCAGAAGAAGTACGAGGAAGTGATAAAAATATCTACACGCGTGTAAGTATTTTTATGAGTCCTTTTAATGTCCATGTAAATCGTGTTCCTGTTTCTGGTATTATTGAAAAAGTAGAATACATAAAGGGTAAATTTGTAAATGTAACTCTTGATAAAGATAGCAAACACAACGAAAGAAATATAGTTGTAATGGAATCTGACAACAAAGATAAAATCGTTTTCACACAAATTGCAGGTTTTTTGGCAAGAAGAATTGTATGTTATGCAAAACCAAAAGATTACTTTAGCACAGGACAAGAAATGGGAATTATAAAATTTGGTAGCCGAGTGGATATTTACTTCCCCCATTCATACAACATAAATGTACAAAAAGGTCAAACAGCAATAGGTGGAGAAACTATTTTAGGTCTCTTAAAAAAATAAAACTAATACTATGAAGGTTTTAAATCTAACTATATCCGCATTACAAAATCTATTTGCTACAAAACAAATATCAGTTCAAGAATACATCTTGGAGAGTATAAAAAACATCAAATCAGATAAAACGAATTCTGTTATCACGGCATGTGAAGATTCTGCATTAAAAAAAGCAAAAGAACTTGATAAGATTGGCTACAATAAAAACATGCCACTATTTGGTGTTGCAATGGGTGTTAAAGATGTGTTTTGCACTAAAGGGATCAGAACAACATGCGGTTCTCGTATGCTTGAAAACTTTATACCCGATTACGACTCTACAGTTACAAAAAAACTTGAAGAGGCAGGAGCAATAAATGTTGCAAAACTTAATCAAGATGAATTTTGCATGGGTTCAAGCTGTACGAATAGCCATTTTAAAGCAGTAACAAATCCATACTCTAAAGATACTCCTTTGGTAGCCGGAGGATCCTCTGGAGGAAGTGCAGCCGGACTTGCAAACAATTTATGTCACTTTTCTTTAGGCACTGACACAGGTGGTTCTGTCAGGCTTCCTGCAAGTTTTTGCAATTTAATTGGCATCAGACCAACATATGGCAGAGTTTCAAGATATGGAATAATTTCATTTTCAAGCTCGTTAGATCAGGCTGGATTTCTGACAAAACATGCTGAAGACATGGCAACGATAATGGCAATTGCATCTGGCCCAGATGTTCACGATAACACGACTTATTCTAAAAAAGAAACAAATTTTATTGACAAAAATTTTTCTTTTAAGGGCAAAAAAATCGGCATTTTAAAAGAATCTTTTGCAGATGAGGTAGAGGAAGAAGTTAAAAATCAATTTGAAAAGGCAATAGAATTTTGTAAAAAACATGGTGCAGTTATTGATATAATTGAAATGCCTCACTCGATAAAATATAGTGTGGATGTTTACTATGCTATTGCATCTGCAGAAATGTGTACCAATCTTGCAAGATTTGATGGATTAAAATATGGCGGGATTGATGGAAAATTTGAAAGTTATACCGATCTATATAAAAACTCTAGAACTAGTGGTTTTGGAAAAGAGGTTAAAAAAAGAATTTTAATTGGCAACACATCCTTGTCATCAGAAGGAATGTCAGAAATTTTTGATAAAGCGGCAAAAATAAGAAGACTCATTTTTGATGAATTTAAAAATAAACTAGACCAATTTGATTTTATTTGCACACCAACAAGCTCAGGCTTTCCTTTTCCTGTAAACAATAATTTTAGTGATCGTCAGATGTGGTTTAATGACATATTCACAATACCAAATAGCTTAGCAGGTTTGCCTTCAATTAGTATACCGCTTGGTCTTAATAATAAAAAGGAATTGCCGTTGGGGTTTCAATTGATATCAAATATGTTTACAGAAAAGGATTTAATTTCTGCAGCTTACTTTTTTGAAAATAATTTTCATGAGTAATCTAAACGAAAGACAAATAAAAGTTGGTGAACAAATTAGACGCAAATTAGCACAAATAGTTGTTGAAGAGGAAATTTTTATAGATAATAGCGCAATCACAATAATAAAAACAATTCCGTCTCCTGATTTAGTGCACACAAAAGTTTATTTTAGAACACAAGACCAAAAATATGCAGAGATTATTAAAAAACTACTAGATGCTTTTTCTTTGAAATGGAGCTTTCAATTAATGAAAGAACTAAGACTTAGAAAACAGCCTAAACTGGTTTTTTTCTATGATGATAGTTTTGAAGAAGGTCAAAAAATTCAAGAAATATTAAATACTTGACATCCTTCTTAAATCTATTATAATTACCTATATAACAGGTAATATATGAGCGTTAATCATCGTGGACATAGTCATGGACCTAATGAGCCATGTCAACAAAGCTGCACAAATCCAAATGTTTCAGCAATAAGCCCAAATCTGGGACAAACAGCATATCCACCAATACAAATAAATTACCCAAGTCCAAATCAAAACCCAAATTATACAAACCCAAATTATACAAACACAGCATTTTACCCACAACAATATGGAAATCTAGATATAATAAACAATCAACTAAACACGCTAAATAATGGTATTTTTGAGCCTGTTTATAAGGTACTTGGAAAAGAAATAAACGGCAAAATTGAATCTGCATTCAAATCAGAATCATACTTGGATATAAAAGTAAATCTAAAAAAATGGCGAGATGAAATTAATGAAGTAGGAGTACCAAAAGTTCCGCTTTTAAAAACAAAAAATTTATCATTTTCTCCTACAATAAAGACTGTAGATGTTAAATGGGTTAAAAATGCAGACGACACAAGTCTTATGCTCTCACACTATTTAAACATATTTGGACAATCAATCGGAGCTGATGTGAAAAGGAATGGAACAGAAATAGATTTTGATTTTCATCTTAAACCAAATGAAACAATACACGATAAATTGTCTTTAGAAAAAATGAAAGATGGGTTCAATGAACTAATTTTCAAACTAAGTAACGACTTGCAAAAAAATAACACAGTTAAAGATGATGTATTTTCAAGAACTTTTGTAGGAATGTTGCTAGATAAAGTAAAGCTCTTTAAGGGCGACTCAAATGATATGTTTAATAGTTCAAAATCTTTGACTGATAGCTTATCGGATAGCATGTATGCTCTTGCAAATGCAAGAAATGATTTTGCCTTAGAGGTCGAAAAAACTAAAAAATCTATCTTTACAAAAATAGCTGATTTCTTTAAAAATTTATTTACTGGCAAAATGGCACCTGCAGAAAGAATTCAAAGCATGAACGGTATTTTAGAAGAAATGGATGTTATTCGAACAAAGCTTTCTAATACCAGAATTGATAAAGTTGATAAAATTGCACTAAACAATATGACATTTTCGATTAACTTACAACTTACCGCACTTGAAAGAAAAGGTGGTTTGGAGGTTGACTCAAAAAATAAAGAAATTGCACAACAACAAATTAATAAAATTCGTGAACAGCTAGCTTCAATAAACGATCTTGCAAATACCTCTCAAGGACTTACACCAGATGTTCCAAATATACTCGAAGACTTTAAAAAGAAAACATCTGAAGTATTAAGTTTTTTTGGATCTAAGGGTGATGAAAATCAAAATATTTTCATCATTCAAAGTCTTGCTTCAAAACAAGATTCTGCAGATAAAATGTCTTCTGAGCTTGGTAATTTTAAAGATACTGCTTACTTTGAAATGGAAAAGATCTCAACTCAAATAAATGATTTTATTAGCGATTCATCGAAATCTATAGATTCTTTAGGCGGCTTAATTGAAAAAATGAACGCCAGAATAATGAAAATGACAATAGATTTTGGAACCGACAAAAATGCTTTAGTAAGTAACGAAATTTACAAAGCTCTGCAGGATATAAAAGAAAATGCTCAGAATAAAATTAAAAGCATACAGTCAAACTTAAAAAATGCTAAAAAAGATCTAACAAATAAAATCCTTAACATATCCTACAATGTTCAGCTTGCTACAGGCACTCAACTTGACAGCTATGCAGATCTTTTAACTTCATTTACTAAAGAAGACATCATTAAAATTAAAGAAATAATTAAACAAATTGGTAAAGACGGCAAAAGCATCGGAAAAGTAATAGATAAAATTCCGGGAGCTGGTAAAATAATCAAATTTATTGACGATAACAATATCTTTTCAGACACAATTGATACTGGATTTGCTATTTCAATTGCAATATTTAAAGCTAAAAAAAGTGCACACAGCAACAATATAGAACAAATGAACATTATAAAACAATCTTTGGTAAGCTCGATTGATAGTGTACTCGAAACGAGTTCAGATAATAATATCATATTAAATAAAATGGATGAATACTATGCAGAAGTTAGCCATATTAAAAAATCTAATAAAGAATTGTATAAATTTGTACAAGAAATGATTGGAAGCTGTGACAAACTAAAAGAACATAAAAATTTATTAAATGGCAATGACATAATAGGTAGTTTTACAAGACTAGAGAGTGTGGTTGCTAATACAAAAGAAATGCAACAGCTACAAGGTTTAATATCAAGCTATAAACTTGATATGCCACTAAAATCAGCAGAAATCACAAATTATGAAGTAAAAAAAGCACAAGAAAAAGAACATAAAACAGAAAACACAGGAAGTCAGACAGAAAAACAAGACGGACACGACTCTCATGGACACGACTCTCATGGACATCATGGTGAAAAAGATAAAACAAAAAACACAGAACACAAAGATAAAATAGAACAACCAGCCCAAAATTTAACTCAACGAAAGACTATTGAGAAAGATACACAAACAGATTCATCAATACCATTAGCACCTCCAAATTTAAACAAAACAAATAATCAAGAAACACAAGTAAACTATACATTGAGTTGACAATTAGCTAAGATTGTATAGTGTTTTTTGTTTTAATAAATTTTATGGTTATAACTAGATTTGCACCTTCTCCAACAGGAATGCTACACATAGGCAGTGCAAGAACTGCACTTTTTAATTATCTATTTGCAAAAAAGCACAATGGAAAATTTTTACTAAGAATAGAGGATACAGATAAAGCACGGTCAACAAAAGAAGCTGTGGATGCAATTTTTGAAGGACTGCATTGGCTTGGATTACAAAGTGACAATGATGTAATTTTTCAATCAGAAAACATTACTCAACATCAAAAAGATGTACAAACACTCATCGAAACTGGACATGCATATTACGCATATGATGATATGGACAAAATTGCTCAAGAAAAAGAAGAATGCAAGCAAGATAAAAAAACTTATAAATACAATCCAATTTGGAGAAATTTTACTGGAGAGCCACCTAAAAACATAAAACCTGCTGTAAGATTAAAAGTGCCAACTGGAAAAATTATTTTTGATGATAAAGTTAGAGGAAAAATTGAATTTGATTGTAATGACATAGAAGATTTTGTGTTGCTAAGAAGTGATCAAACGCCAACTTATATGATGGCAGTGGTTTCTGATGACATAGCAATGAATGTCAGCCATGTAATCAGAGGAGACGATCATATAGCAAACACACCAAAACAAATATTAATATACCAAGCACTTAAAAAAAATATTCCTGTTTTTGCACATCTGCCTCTGATACACGACATATCTGGAAACAAGCTTTCAAAAAGAAAAAACGCCGCATCTACACAAGAATACAGAGAAATGGGGTATTTAAACGAAGCTGTTTTAAATTATTTATTAAAACTAGGCTGGAGCTATCAAGATCGAGAATTTTTCACACGAGAAGAAGCAATTGAGTTGTTTTCACTTGAAGGCGTTGGAAAATCTCCAAGCAGATTTGATTTTCAAAAGTTAGACTTTATAAATCTTCATTATATTCAAAATAAAACAAATGATGATGTACTGCGTTTAATAAAACCCAATTTAGTTAAAATACTTAAAAGAGACATTAAAGATGTTGAAAAAGATAGACTAATTTTCATTCTTGATGACTTAAAAAAAGCAAAAAATATAAATGAATTGACCGAAAATGCGAGCTTGTTCTGCGATACAGAAATTAAACTGCCTGACAATGTATTGGAAAATATCAAAGAAGATAGCTTTATTTTAAAAGGTTTAATAAATTTGATTGAACAAAACGGGCTATCAGATATAGATGAAAAAATAAAACTCTTTCTTGAAAAAGAAAAAATATCATTCTCCAAATTTGGCTCAATAATAAGGCTTGCATTAATTGGTAAAAAATCAGGCCCTTCTATTACTAATATCTTAACGGCATTTGGAAAAGAAACAACAATTAAAAGATTAAAATCATTCTTATGATTTCTCATCAAGAGGCAATAGTTGTATTTATAGTTGCATCTTGCATCTTAAAGCCAAAAGACATCAAAAAAATTACAACTTTAATAAAAAAAGGTCGAAAATACATAAACAAAAATTTCCTAAGAAAAGATATTGTTAGAGAAAGAGTTGAGACACTTGATTTTGATATTTATGAGGACGAGAAATAAAAAAAGCTAGGCATTAAACCTAGCTTAAAATAATATAAAAATAAAATAAACTTACTTAAGTTTATTTTTTCTTATTATCATTAGTCTTCTTAATCTCACCATTTAAAAACTTAACAGCATATATCCAGCCTACGCAAACAAGACCAAATATCACTACTGAGTAAGGAGCAATTAAAAGAACATCTTTTACAGCAAAGATTGAAAGAAGAGTTGATTGCACGAATGCACCACCTGCTTTTCCAAATCTTCCACCAACAACTTCAACTGCTGGCTTTCCTTTAACCATCAAGTCTACATCAAGTGGCATGTAAGCCATTTCTTTAGTTGGATCAAATAAAGAATACTTTACGGTTTTTGATAGTAAAACAGTAACAGCGCCTACAAAAACGGTAATGCAAACTGGATTGAAGTTAAAATTTAAAAATATATCATTTAAAAATATTGTAGAAAAAAGAATAAGTCCTCCTGTCAAAACAACAAAAGGAGTCACAGATGTAGCAGAAAGCCAGCTTAATTTTCTTAAAATACCACTTGCACCAAGCCAGCCAAAAAGAGTCGTAACTATACCAAGACAAAGAGAATAAGAATTCATGAAATTGTTAAATCCAGCTTTATTGCCAGCAAAATAAATTTTAATCTGATTTTTCCACTGTACATCAACCAAATTAGTGCTTATTCCATAAGCAATAACAAGCATTGCAATTAGCAATAGATGTTTTGAAGCAAATACAAGCTTTATACTTTTTGAAAGACTTGGTCTTGTTTTTTTATCTAATTTAGGCTGTCTCTTTTTTTCAAATTCATTCAATACATTAGAGTTTATAAATCTATACACTAGCATCAACAAAACACATGCAACAGCAACTAAAGTCAACTGAGATTGCAATATAACACCCCATTGCTTTGTATCATCGTTGTAATGATTGGTGATTTTAAATAAAAAATTAGAAATAAGACCTACGCTTACCGGAGCTAAATTCCCGACTGTTGCAAAAAGTACGAAAAATCTTTTTGCCTGATTAAAATTTACAACCTGATTAGCAAATTGCCAAAAAAGAATTTGGACACCTACACTTCCCCAGATCTCAGCTAGAATATAAAACAATGAATAAGACCAATATGCAAAAATATCAATAAAACCTTTAAAGTTTGGAAACTTTTCATAAAGATTAGCAACTG
>CAXNCX010000008.1:0-17093 GCA_964201065.1 Candidatus Deianiraeaceae bacterium
GATATTTTAGTTAAAACAGCAAGCCCAGATGCTGAACTTGTAAGCAAATATGTTAAACAACAAATAAAACTTTGTTCTTTAAACATACCTATTAACATAGCAGATTTTTTGGCAAATGAAATGGAGTACAGCTCTATATCAGATATTCAGTCATTTATAAAAAGGTTGGTTGCTTTTCAGGCTATACGAAATATAGAAATTGATGTTAATTCTGCAAGAGAAATTTTGAAACCTGTGTTGAAAAAACAAGCTCCAAAAGGCAATTCTCATGAAATGTTTTTTAAAGCAATATTAGAATACTATAACATGACTAATGATGTTTTTTATAGAAATAAATTTAATAGACTTTGTATTAAGGCAAGATGTATATTGATCTACCTTCTACACGAAGAGCTAAAACATAGCCCGCAATTTATAGCACAATTTTTATCTTATAAAAATCCTAGCTCCGTCAATACTGCGATAAAAACAACGCTTGCAACAATAGAAAAAGACAATAAATTTTATTCAGAAGTTATGTCTGTTAAGGGCTATTGTAATAATTATGCGAAACAACACGCTACAGCGTAGTTTATATTTTATTAACTTGTTGTATTGTATTTAAACTATAAAGTGGTTTTTGTAGTATTTCTTTTGGTTTTCCTGTTATTTCTTTAACTTTTGCATTTTTTTCTTCTTGTGTCTTCAGTTCGTATCTTTTATTTACTATTTCAGTAAGTTTATTGAGTTTGCTTGCTAATGCTGTTTGTAAAGCTTCATCTGAAGGTGACGACCCTATTTCTTCTAATGTTTTTGCTAAAAAATCTGTAATAATTGATTTGTCAGTTTCATTTTCGATTTTTTCTTCGATGATAAATTTTCTTACAATTGTTAAAGTGTCAAGGCTATATTTTGGTGCTTGTAATGTCATATAACTAATCTATTTTCCTTTTTATAGCCTCCAGTTAAAAGGTCTTTTATGATTCCTCTGTATGCTGAAATTTCAGAATTGGTTAAATTTTTTAAGTGATCGTCGCTTTTTCTTATGTCATCATAAGATGCATCTGAATTTTGGACATCGCAAATGTATATTTTAACCAATGATAAATATTCGCCTAGGGCAATTCTTGCCTTTTTTTGATATATTTGTTTTGGTGAAAGAAAAAGTTCGTTCATATCAATTTAACACTCAATATATTTTCAATTTTAGCATCAAAATCGGATATAGTCAATGTATTTGTTTGAATTTTTTTACTATTTCTCTCAACTCCTTTTATCAAATCTGAATTTGTAACGCCTGTCATTGCAAAAAAAGATGGTTTTGTGATGAGTTCATAAGACTGAAAAATTCTATTTACATCTTCGGTTTTCATGAGTTTTTTGGCTCTGTCAATTTCGGCTTGATTTTTAAATACAAATCTTCCTTGAAAAAACCCTTTTAGTGCATTAGCAGGGCAGGCTGAAATAACACCCTCTGGAGCCCCTCCAATTCCGTAATAAATATCGTAGCTATTTTCTTTTATATCACTTGATGTCTCAAGTATCGCAGACACATCTCCGTCTTCAATTAAAGTAATTTGTGCTCCTAGTTTTTTAATTTTTTCAATATCTTCAGAGTGTCTTTCTCTGTCAAGCATTATAATTTTTACATCATGAATGCTTTTTTTTGTGAATTTTGCGTAGTTTTTTATGTTTGTTACGATGTCTTCTTCAAGCGAAATTATGCTTTCATTTTCTAAGTCTAAGCATGCAAGCTTTTCCATATAAACATCTGGAGCGTGAATTATTCCGTCTTTTTCACTTATCACCACAACAGACACAGAGCCTTTTTTGTTGTAAGCACATAAATTTGTACCCTCTAAAGGGTCAACGGCTATGTCGAATTCATGTAAATCTGAAAACATTTCTCCAATAAACAACATAGGTGCTTCATCTCTCTCTCCTTCTCCAATTTTAATCATTCCGTGGAATTTTTCTTTTTTAAAGTAGTTTCGCATTGCTTCTGTGGCAACTTTATCTGCCGATTTTGCGTCTTTTTTTCCTATAAAATCAGTAGAAGCTAACGCTGCTTCAATGGTTGAATTAATTGCTATATTGCTAATTTTTGAGTACATAGTAAAAGATATTATTTTAATATTTGATTTGATTTTAATATAAAGTTATTTACAAAAAATTAAAGTAAAATAATTATTAGTTTTAAATTTGTTTTCTATGAAATTAAGAAATTCAATTCCATTATACGCCTTCTTTGGAATTTTTGTAATGTTTTTTAATATAAATGTTTTCGCTGCTTTGTCTAAAGCGGGAAATATAGGCTCTGCAACTGGTTTAGAGGTAAAAGCTTGCACAGCACCTACAGATTGTGAGACTACTGAATATCCAACTTGTGCTCCCCTTGTTAGCAAACCTGACACATCGTTGTGTATGAGCTTAGGAAATTATGAGTTTTGCAAAACAAATTCAGACTGCCCTTCAATAGCTGCTCCTAAATGTATGAAAGAAAAAAATTCCAATTCACTTATGACCTCAACAGATGCTTCTGTTTATGGAGTTTGCGGAAGTGGCCGTGTGACTGCTGAAAGCAATCCACTTGGAGGCGTTTTATGTAACGCGCTTGGGCTTGTGACAGGTCAGGTAGGTAGAGGTGTTGTTGCCGTTGCGGTGATTGTGTTAGGATTTATGTTTTTCTTAGGAAAGATACCTTGGACAACAGTTATTGCAGTTGGTGTTGGTGCTGGTGCGATATTTGGTGCAAAAGTTATAGTAGGTTTAATTACTGGTCAAGCATTACAATGTTAGTTTAATATGTTTAGTATTAAGACAAATTACGGTATTTTTGATGTCAGTGAAGGTCAAAGTTTTTTTGATGTTGCGGTTCAAATATCAGATGAATTTTCCAAAACATCTATTGGAGTAAATATAGACGGATCTATTTTAGATCTGTATTCAAATGTTTTTAACACAGAATCTGAAGTAAAATTTATAGTTAAAAACGAAGAAGACAAAGACGCGCTAGATCTTTTGCGTCATTCTTGTGCCCATCTTTTTGCAAACGCTTTGTCGGAACTGTATCCTGAGGTAAAAATAAACATTGGACCGGTTATAGAAAATGGTTTTTATTATGATTTCGACTTAGAATATAAAATTACAGACTCTGATTTTGAAAAAATTGAGAAAAAAATGAAGGAACTCGCGAAGAAAAATTCAATTATTAAAAAATTTGAAATTGACAAAAAAAACGCACTTGAAAAATTTAAAAACAATGAACATAAGGTAAAAATAATCAATAAAATTGATGATAATGATAAAATTACTTTTTATCAACAAGGGGATTTTTTTGATTTATGTAGAGGGCCTCATATTCCTAATACAAGATTTTTGCGGAATTTTAAACTTTTAAGCGTTTCAGGCGCTTATGTGGACGGAGATTCTAAAAATAAAATGTTGCAAAGAGTTTATGGTACTGCTTTTTTCGAACTAGAATCGATAGAAAAACACTTAACTTTTTTAGAAGAAGTTAAGAGAAAAGATCACAGGAAAATTGGCAAAAACTTAGACTTGTTTCATCAACAATCTGAAGCAAAAGGTGATATTTTTTGGCATGATAAAGGTACTAGACTTTATCAAACTATAGTTAGCTATATAAGAGAAAAGTTAAAAAAATACAACTATCAAGAGGTTATGACTCCTATTGTTGTTGACAGAGAACTTTGGGAGAAGTCTGGACATTGTGCAAAATTTTCTGAGAATATGATTTTTGCAAAAACAGATAAAGAGGAAATGGAATGTGCACTAAAGCCAATGAATTGCCCGTGTCATGTTCAAATTTTTAACCATGAAATAAGAAGTTATAAAGAATTGCCAATTCGTATGTCTGAATTTGGAAGATGTCATCGTTTTGAGCCATCGGGTTCTCTTTATGGAATAATGAGGTTGCGTTCTTTTGTGCAGGACGATGCTCATATTTTTTGCACGCCAAGTCAAATAAAAGAGGAGGTTGTTTCTTTTATAAAACTCGTTAAAGAAGTTTATGCCGATTTTGGTTTTAATGATTTTAAAGTTAAATTTTCTGATAGACCGCCAGTTAGAGCAGGCGACGAATTGCTTTGGGATAAAGCCGAGGAGGTCATGCTTCAAGTTTTAGATGAAATGAAAATTGATTATTCAGTCAATAAAGGAGAGGGTGCATTTTATGGACCTAAATACGAATTTGTTTTGAAAGATGCAATCGGTAGAGATTGGCAATGTGGGACTTTACAACTTGATTTTGTACTACCTGAAAGGCTTGATGCGAAATATGTTACAGAAAAAAATACAAAAGAAAATGTTGTTATGCTCCACAGGGCGGTTCTTGGTGCGATTGAAAGATTTATTGGAATTTTACTTGAAAACACAGAAGGCCGTTTGCCTTTATGGCTTGCACCTGTTAAGGTTTGTATAATTGGTACAAGTAACAATTTTGACTCATATATATACGATCTTAAAGAAAAACTAGAAGCTCATAATATTTATACAGAATGTGATACTTCAAGTGAAACAGTGGCATACAAAAGAAGAAAAGCGGAAATGAAAAAAGTTCCATTTATTGTAACAATCGGTCAAAGAGAGGTTGAAAATACTAGTTTGTTTGTTAGAAATACGCAGACAGGAGAGGAGGCGGAAATGAAATTTGAAGATTTTTTAGAAAATTTTTATAAAAAATCTTGAAAATTATATATAGCAAGTGTATTGAAAAATTGAAGTGTAATTTTTTATTAATTTTTTTTATGGCAAAAGCAAAATTTGAGCGTACAAAACCCCACTGTAACATTGGAACTATAGGACATGTTGACCACGGTAAAACAACATTAACAGCAGCTATTACAACAGTTTTAGCTAAACAAAATGGTAACACAAAAGTAAAAAAATACGACGAAATTGATGCGTCTCCTGAAGAAAAAGCAAGAGGTATCACAATTAGTACTGCACACGTAGAATACGAAACAGAAAAAAGACATTATGCTCACGTTGACTGTCCAGGACATGCCGATTATGTAAAAAACATGATTACAGGTGCTGCTCAAATGGACGGAGCTATCTTAGTTTGTTCTGCAGCTGATGGGCCAATGCCACAAACAAGAGAACACATCTTGCTTTCAAAACAAGTTGGGGTTCCTTATATTGTAGTTTTCTTGAATAAGATTGACATGGTAGATGATGCTGAGCTTGTAGACTTAGTAGAAATGGAAGTAAGGGAGCTTTTAACTTCTTTTAACTTTTCAGGTGAAGATGCTCCAGTTATTAAAGGCTCGGCTTTAAAGGCTCTTGAAGGTGATCAATCTGATATTGGTGAGGCATCTATCATTAGATTGATGGACGCTGTTGACACATACATTCCACAACCAAAAAGAGAAATAGATAAGCCATTTTTGATGCCAGTTGAAGATGTATTTTCTATCGAAGGAAGAGGTACAGTTGTAACTGGAAGAGTTGAAACAGGTATTATTAAAGTTGGT
The DNA here is from genome assembly GCA_964201065.1 of Candidatus Deianiraeaceae bacterium. GTDB lineage: Bacteria > Pseudomonadota > Alphaproteobacteria > Rickettsiales > Deianiraeaceae > CAXNCX01. Next base: position 5,475 of record CAXNCX010000008.1, read on the forward strand.
CAAGAAGTTGAAATTCTTGGTATAAAAGATACGAAAAAAACAATAGTTACTGGTGTTGAAATGTTTAGAAAACTTCTAGACGAAGGTCAAGCTGGTGATAATGTTGGACTTTTATTAAGAGGTGTTAAAAAAGAAGATGTCGAAAGAGGTCAAGTATTGTGCTTCCCTGGTTCAATTAAGCCTCATTCTGAATTTACAGCTGAAATTTACTGCTTGAAAAAAGACGAAGGAGGAAGACACACACCATTCTTTAAAGGTTACAGACCACAGTTTTATTTCAGAACTACTGATGTAACTGGTGATATTATGCTTGCACAAGGCACAGAAATGATTATGCCTGGTGATAATGCAACTATTACAGTTAAGTTAATTTCTTCAATTGCTATGACAGAAGGTTTGAGATTTTCTATACGTGAAGGTGGAAGAACAGTTGGAGCTGGAGTTGTTGTAAAAATTATAAAATAATTTTTATTACCCATCTTTAAATTTTAAACCCTTTTTTTGCCCTTTTTGGGCATTTTAATTAATTTCTTAATGAGTTTATACGAAGCTTTAACCACCGTTATTGGTACAATTTTGGTCGGATATATTTCTAAAACTAAAAAAATATTCAACGATACTCATGTTCAGGCTTTTGAAATTTTTTTATTAAAAATCGGAATGCCGTGTTATTTATTTTCTGTAACTCTAAAGTACGAGATTAATAAGCTATTTAATGTAAGATTTTTGCTTAATCTTTTGCTTACTTTTTTAATTACTTTTGGATTAGGTTTAATTATTAACCGTAAACACAGTATTTCAAAGTTTTTGACTTTTGGTATATCTTCTAGCTATTCAAATACATCAATGTACACAACCCCTGTGATATTTTTTATATTTGGAAACCCAATAGCTGGGGTTCTCGCAAATCTTTTTCAAGTAATTTTTGTACAGTCTTCGTTTTTAATTATTTTAAGTTTTCTTAACTCAGGAGAATCAGCTCTGCAAAAAATAAAAAAAATATTAAGCACTCCTTTGATAATAATGCCAGTGTTGGGTATTTTTTTAAATTACATTGATTTTAAAGATCAATTGCAATATGGCATGAATATTATTGAGAATTTAGGCAAAATAGCAACTGGACTAGCTTTGTTTACTTTTGGACTCAATTTTGACAAAGTAAAATTTGATAATCCTAGACATAAAAAGGACGTTTTAAAAATCATTTTTATTAAAAATTTAGTTCATCCAATTTTCGCCTTTTTAATTGGATTTTATATATTTAAACTTGAAAAATATTGGTTGGTCAGTTCTGTAATTACTGCCTCTGCGCCGACGGCTTTTGTGATATATGTTATAGCAAATGAATACAAAATTGACGCGAAAATTGTTAGAACAATTGTTGTTTTGAGTTCTTTAATTTCAATAATATTATTGCCGATTTTTATTTTATCTTTCAAAGCTTTTGACTTGCTTTAGATTTTCAACAGAGATAAAAGCAATCCATAAATCAATACAGGTTAAATATTTTAATTACTTCTTGAAAAATATTTTTTATATTCTCTTATTTGTTAAGAGATGCCCTTATGGCGGAATTGGTAGACGCGGCGGACTCAAAATCCGTTATCTCTCGAGATGTGTGAGTTCAAGTCTCTCTAAGGGCACCAAAATATGATAGATATGATACTTGAAAAGATAAATCTACAAACAAAAAGTTCAAAAGATTTTAATCTAGCTATGTCTAGTGAGCTCGATTTTTTGGATTTCATTTTAAATACTGCACAAGAGGCTACGAATAAGGAAGTAGATTTGTTGCAACAGGCAAAAAAACTTTTCGACACCAATCAATCAAGAGTGTACGATTTTAGCGATGAGCTTTCCAAGATAAAAGATATTGCAGGGTCAAGATTTCATGATGTAAATGAGTTATCTTTGATTTTAGATAATTTTTTAAACTCTAAACACAAATCAAAAGATGGTTTTTTAGGCTTTATTAAATCTGAATTTGATATGTTTTTAAAAGAGTTTACTGAGATATGTAACATTTCAGAGTCAACTGTTCAGTCTTTGGATTATTTGTTTAATTTTTTAATTAACACCTCTTCTTTTGCAAGAACGATACAGTCTAAGTCTGAAAAAAGATACATGAGAATGTCTGAAATTGTAAAAATTTTTATTCAAGAAAACCCTAAAGAGGACACGACCATACTTTTAATGAAATTAAGAGAGTTGAGATCTCATAATTCTGTTGTAAACTCAGTGTCTAAGTCAATTATGTCAAGCGCAAAAACAACTTTTGGAATTGCCAGGTCTGCGCATAATATTTTCAGTGAAATAAATGCAATTTCAATGTCTGTCTCTAGTAGTATAAATCGTTATACAAGAATTTTTGTTTAATTTTTATTTTTATGAAACAGTTTAATACCGATGTATCCAAGGTTTTAAGTATTGTTATAAACTCGCTTTATAAAGATAAAGATGTTTTTGTTAGAGAGCTTGTTTCTAATGCTTCCGATGCTTGTGAAAAAAGAAGATTTTTGTCTCTTCAGGAGTCTGAAGATTTTTCTGGTGTAATTAGCGTAAGAGTAGATAAAGATTTAAAAACAATTCACATTGAAGATAATGGAGTTGGCATGAATAAAGAAGATCTTGAGGAAAAGCTTGGAACTATTGGAAAGTCGGGCAGTTTTGATTTTAAAAATCAAAATAAAATCAATATGGAAAACATCATAGGTCAGTTTGGCGTTGGATTTTACTCCTGTTTCATGGTTGCAGACAAAGTGGATGTTAAGTCTTCTGATAACGGAAAAACCGGATATCTTTGGTCATCTAACGGGGTTGATGGCTACACTATTGACGCTATTGAAAAAAACGAAAGAGGCACGGAAGTTGTTTTGCATATAAAAAGTGACGAAGATAAATATTTGGATATTTTTACAATTGAAAATATTGTTCAAATTTATTCAAGTAATATTAGCTGTGATATTTTTTTAAAAGACTCAGAGGGTGTTAATAAAATAATAAATCCATCGTCTTCAAGAATTTGGAAAAAAACTAAAAACGACACAACATCTCAAGAATATAAGTCTTTTTATGAATCCATGCACTGTTCTTCAGAGGAGCCATTTTTAAAAATACACTCCAAAATAGAAGGTGAAATTGAATTTTATACTTTGTTATTTGCTCCAGCAGTTAAGCCGTTTAATTTATTTCATCCCGATAGAATAAAAACCGTAAAACTTTATTCCAAAGGAGTTTTAATAGACGACTCTGCTGATTTACTGCCTGCGTACTTAAGATTCGTTAAAGGCGTAGTTGATATGCCAAATTTACCTTTAAATGTTAGTCGTGACAGCGTTCAAGCTACAGGTTTGTTAAGAAAAGTGAAGAAAATTGTTACAAACAAAATATTAAAAGAAATATCAGACATTCAAAAAGATTCAGAGTTGTACGCTAATTTTTACTCAAACTATGGCCAAGTTTTGAAGGAAGGACTTTGCGACCCTGAGATTGTAGATAAAGATGTTTTATTAGAATTAATTAGTTTTGAAACTAATAAAAGTGATGGAGTTAAAATTAATCTGCGTGAATATTTAAAACGAAATCCAGATGTAAAAGAAATAGTTTATCTTGCAGGTGAAAATGTTGAAGATTTAAAAGCAACTCCTGAACTTGAAATTTGTGAAAAAAATAATTTAGAAGTTGTATTTTTAACAGATCAAGTGGATTATTTTTGGCCAAGCACTACTAAAAATTATAAAGATAAAAGTTTTAAATCGATAAAAGATCTAAATCTAGACACAGGAATTGATACATCAAAAGATGAAACAGGCTTTGAAAAGCTTTTTGTTGAGGTTTTAGCCAAAAGAGTTGCTGCGGTTAAAATAAGTAATAAATTGATTGACAGCCCTGCATGTGTTTCTGTTGCTGGAGATGGCATTGATCTAAAAATGGAAAGAATGTTGTTTGAGCAAAAACACATTCAACATCGCAGACCAAAAATACTAGAAATAAATCCAAATCATAAGATAATAAAAAGTATATCTGAGGGGTTGAAAAATAACGATGAAAAATCTAAAAAAGCTGCTAATTTGATTCTTGATTTAGCCTTAATTGCATCTGGTGACATTGTTGAAAAACCTGCAAGTTTTGTAAAAGATTTATACGAGTTTTTTAAGGTTTCTGAGTAAAGCCAAACAAGGCAAATTCTACAAAATTAAAGATAACTTCTTTTTCCATTGTATGCCTTGTTTATTTTTGTTTTAACTTGATTAAGTTGTGTTTTTTAAATAAAATACATTATTAAGTTTTTTAGTATATGGAGAGGGCAACGAGCATTAAATCTATTTCGATTAAAAATTTAGAATTTAAGCTTAGAGGTGAGGAGCTTCATTTTTTAAATATTCATGTAGGCGGTGGGCTTTTTATTGAGGATTTTAAAAGCGTAGGATATAAAATAGTTCCTATTGCTACAAATGTCGTAGACTGTGTTTTTTGTTTTATTGAAATTGATAAGCATATGATCTGTTTTCATAAATTTCGTCAAAATTCTGCTGCTGACATAAAATCAAAACTTAGTTATTTGTTTAAAAAATACAATCTTACAGAAAAAGACTTAAAAAAAATCACAATTTTTGGTGGTTCAAGTAACAACATTTATCCAGTATTTTCTACAGATGAATTAATAAAGATTGATAAATATGGACATAAAAAATCAAGTGTCTCTGAGCTTAGTAAAAGAATTAGATCTAAACTTCAAAATCAAAAAATGAAATACTACAAATATGAACCGGGCATGATTTTGATGTCTTCAGGTATTGAAAACACAAACATTCCAATGATTGACATTTCTAGTGATGATGAAGGTCATGAACAGGTTTTTATGTTTAGTTCTGAAACTCTAAAAAATGACGAATCAAGAGCCATTGGCACCTTGAATTGCAATATATTAATGGACGCTGTTATTCATGCTTTTGTTTGCAACAGTCCAAATCCTGATAAATTTGAAGCAGAGTCTGTGACTAGAAAAAATATACTTGAAAAAATGAAGACAACAGAATTAATAACAGTAATATACACAGAGCCATCTAAAAATATTTACTTTGATGTTTTTAAAGATGAAATATTTTATGTTAATTTGCCAAAAAACTTCTCATTTAAATACAATATTTGTCTTAAACACGATCAAAATGTGTCGTCGACAGTTTTTGAAAATTTTACAGAAGATGATTCTCTTTTTAATACAGATTTTTCAAATCCTGTAAGTATAGTAGAGGTTGAATCAATACACTCTCCAGAGTTTTATAAAAAAATTGTTAAAAAAATCACTAGAACAAAAAGCTTGGATCCTAAAAATACTCTCAAGCAACAAAAATTTTTAATCAAATAGTTTAATTACTTGATTAATTTTTTATAACTTATACAATTCTACATAAGTTATAATTTTTCTATGCAAAATGCGTCAACAAATAATTTATCAAATCGCAAATATCTAAAGCCTGATTCTGATAAATCAATAAAAATATATGATTTGTTAGCTCAAAAAAAAGCTGAAAGATCTCTACAAAAAATAAAAACAGTTGAGATTGATGAAGGTGGAATTGTTTTTATTAAAGCTTCAGAACAAGAAAAATTTATTGCTTTGACTACAAATATCATAGACTGTGCTGTTGGAATACTTCAGTTTAAAACTGGGACAGTTTATATTCATAAACTCAGAACTAGTTCGGCTGCTGATATAAAATACAGTTTACATTTTTTATTTGAATCAAACTCTCTTAAGCTGGAAGATTTGGAAAAAATCTTCCTTTTTGGAGGTCATCATAATTGGCAATATCTTGTGTCAGAAACAGATAAAATTAAATACACTAAAGGTAGCATAGAAGGCTATACAAATCTAAATGATTTAAGTGAAGTTGTTAAGGAAAAACTAAAAAAAAGAAAAGAGGAGCACTATAAGTGTGAGCCAGGTATGATTTCGCTACGAAGCACATTGTTTAAGCCTGTAAATTTATCACAAGATGTTGGAATGACTTTGACAGATGAGAATGGTGAGAAAACAAAATATACAATTGAAGATGTAAATATTGCTGAGAGAAATATAGGAGGTCAAAATGTTAGAATTTTGTTAAAAAGTATAATTTCTGCTTTTGTAGGTAATTTAAAAGTTGAAGACCGTATGTTAAAGAAAAAATATACTGTTGAGCATTTAGAAAAAATAGAGAAGATTTTTTTTGATATAGAGCCTGGAGATAATGTTTGTGTTGATTTAGAAAAAGTTACATTTAACACAGTTAAAATTCCAAAAGATTATAAATTTGATTATGTATGTTCAAGGCTTGACAAAAATATTTTAGAAGTTGACGAAGATATGTTTAAAAAAATAAGAATTGAATTTTCAGAAGAAGAAGATTTAAAAAACACAGATTTTTCAATGAAGGTTGGTGTTTTTGGTTTTTCTAAGTCTAAGCCTAAAATTCAAAGTCAACCTATAAAACATCATAAGGATGAAAAACCAAAAAAAGAAATTTTTAAAATTATAAAAGCTCCACAATTAACAAAAAAACTAAAAAGCCAGAAAACACTCTAAAAAGTGAAACAATGAAAAAAAAGAAAGTTTAATTTTTTTCTTTAGAGATTTCTATTCCGAGTTCTTTTAACTGTTGAGGTGTTAATTTAGACGGTGCGTTCATTAGTAAGTCTTCTCCGCTACCTGTCATTGGAAACAGCACAATATCTTTTATACTGTCAGAATCTGTTAAAAGCATTGCCATTCTGTCTATTCCAGGTGCAATTCCTGCGTGTGGAGGAGGACCAAACTTAAATGCTTTTACCAAAGCTTGGAAATTTTCGTCCACAGATTCTTTTGAATATCCACATATTTCAAATGCTTTGTACATTATCTCAAGTTTATAATTTCTGACCGCTCCACTTGAAAGCTCAATACCGTTACAGACTAGGTCGTATTGATGTGCTGTAATATTTAAAAGCTCTTCTTTGTTTTTGTTATTTAAGTCTTCTAGACATGCCCTTGGCATTGAAAAAGGGTTGTGAGAAAAAATAATCTTTTTTTCTTTTTCATCGTATTCAAAATAAGGAAAGTCTACAATCCATGCAAATTCAAATTTATTTTTGTCAATTAGATCTAATTTTTCACCTAAGTATTTTCTTACCAATCCTGACAAAATTGATACTTCGTGGTGTTTTCCACTTGCAAAAAATACTGAATCTCCAGCCTTTAAGCCGTTTGCTTGAAGAATTTTTTTACCTTCTTCGCTGATAAACTTTGCAGGTACTCCGTCTAGTTCAAAATTTTCTTTAATTTTTACCCATGCAAGACCTTTTGCTCCATTTTTTTGTGCAAACTCAATTGTTCCATCAAAAAAACTTCTAGGTTGTGATGCAGAATTTGAGACTGGTATTGCTCTTACGTTTCCACCGTTTTTAATTACATTTTCAAGCACTGCAAAGCCTGAATTTTCAAATATTTTGCTTACATCGAAAATTTCAATTGGATTTCTTAAATCTGGCTTGTCGCTTCCATATTTTAACATTGATGTGTTGTATGGAATTTTTGTCCATGTTTTGTTTATAGATTTTTCTGAAAATTTTTCAAATGTTTTGCGAACAACATCTTCAACAACTAAAAACACATCTTCTTGTGTTGCAAAGGCCATTTCAATATCAAGTTGATAGAATTCTCCAGGTGAGCGGTCAGCCCTTTGCGCTTCGTCTCTAAAACACGGTGCAATTTGAAAATAACGAGGAAAACCAGAACACATTATAAGTTGCTTGAATTGTTGAGGAGCTTGAGGAAGTGCGTAAAATTTGCCTTTGTGTTTTGAACTTGGCACAACAAAATCTCTCGCACCTTCAGGGGAAGAGGATGTTAAAATAGGGGTTTGAAACTCCATAAAGTCGTGTTTTTCCATTTCTTTTCTGATGAAAGAAATCATTTTGTTTCTGAGAATAATTTTTTGAGCAGTTTCAGTTCTTCTTAGGTCTAAAAATCTGTATTTTAAACGAACTTCGTCCGAAAGTTTTTCATTTTCATTAACCTGAAATGGCAAAACATTTGCGATTGAGAATATTTCAAAAGATATTGCCTCAATTTCAATTTCTCCTGTGTTTAGGTTTAAATTTTTAGTTTCTTCGCTTCTTGAAATAATTTTACCTTTTATTTTAACACACGATTCTAAGGAAATTTTAGAAAATTTTTCTGCCAATTTTGAATCTTTACTTTCGTCAAAAACAACCTGCACAATACCAGATTCATCGCGTATTTCAACAAATAAAACACCTCCGTGATCTCTTTTGTTATGAACCCAGCCAGATACATCAACAATTTCGTTTAGATTTTTTAAAGAACAGTCGTTACATAGTTTATTTCTAAATTGCATAAAACTAATAATTATTATAATACAAAGGCTTAATTTTGTTTAGTTATATTTTTATTATTGTAAATAAAAATTAAACAAATATAATATAAACAGTAATTGTTTATTAATAATGCAGATAATTGGCTCTGTTAGAAATTCTTTTCAAAAATTGCTTGATTCCATATCAAGTGAGTTGTCAATAAAGCTTGACACAGACTTGGTCAACAAGATAGAGCTTTCGCTTTTAGATTCGGATGCGTCTCATCAAGTTACAACACGCATAATAAAAAATGTTGTCTTAAAAAATGGTAACAAAAGTTTAACCGACAGAGAAATTAGAATTGTTGTGGCAAACGAGATATACGACATCATTAAACATTCAAAAGCATCGATAGATATAGATCAAAACAAAACTCCACATGTGATTTTGATGTGCGGGGTAAATGGAAGTGGAAAAACTACCAGTGTTTGTAAAATGACCGCTCTTTTAGAGCAAGCAGAGTGGAAAGTGTGCGTTGCCGCAGCTGACACAGTTAGACACGCTTCAAGTGAGCAACTTGAACGATTTGTTTCTAAAAATACAGCAGTTGTCAAAAAAAATAAAGACAAAGAACCTCCATTTTTAGTTGTAAAAAGAGCTTATGACTTTTGCATGAAGGAAAATTACGATGTATTAATTATTGACACATCGGGAAGATTCCATAATAATCCTGTTTTAATGCAAGAAATTAAAAAAATTCACGACCTTCTGCGTTCAAATAATAAACTTACCCCTAATAATGTTATATTAAATATTGATGCAATTACAGGACAAATAAATCATGACATCGTCAACACTTTTAATGAAACAATTAATATTGATGGCTTAATAATTTCAAAGACAGACCTTACAAAACCAGGAATTATAATATCCATATTAAACAACTATAAATTACCAGTTTATGCAATTGGACATGGAGAGAGAATCTCTGATTTAACTCAGTTTAGGCCTGAAGATTTTGTTAAATCTTTTGTCGGACTCTAGAGTTTGTTGATTAATCTGCCGTTTTTTCTTTTCTTTTCTTTATCCAGTCTGTTGTTTTACAAAAACTGTCTATTCTTAACATTGATATTAACAAAATGAATACTGTGCATATAATTTGCTCTTTGTTGACTGATTCATTTAAGAATAAATATCCACATACTATAGAGAATAAAATTTGCGTGTATTTTAAGTGTTGAAGATTGGAAACATTGTTAAATTTGAAAGATAGTATTAAAAAAAGATAGCTAAAAATTGTTATCATCCCAATTAACGCAATTTTAGCATTAAAAACTAGCTTTAAGTGAAAATTTAGGTCTTTTGAAAAGCTAAATATAATTGCTGAAAGCACTACATAAAAAAACTTTATATAGACAAGTGTAAACAATGTATCCGAAGCTTTTTGCTTAATTACTATATGATAAAAAGCTTTAAGAATTATGTATGTGCTTACTATGAGATAGGCATGTTTTGGAATGTAGACGGATTCTTCATAAGACATTGAAAAAAGTATTACAGCTAGAAAAGAAAGTAGGCTTTTTATGTATTTATCTATGTCTTTTTTATTAAATTCTTTCAAGAAAACAAAAGATAATATCATTATTGCAATTGGAGTGATGAAAGATGTCAATGAAAGTAAGACAACCGGCATTTTTTTAACAACAATCAATTTTAAAACAGGCGCCAAGACCAATAAAGAAAGAGAGCAGTTGTTAAAGAAATTTTTGACAAAAGCTTCAAAATGTTGAACTAAATAAGGTATAAGTACAAAAAAAGCGAATATATTTGCATAACAACCAACTTCCAAAGAGGATATACCTATTTGGAATGAAAATTTTTTAACTAAAACAATGAATAAGGAGTCGAAAAAACAGTAAAGAACGAAAAAAAATGGACTGATACAGTTTAACATTAATTCATATATATCAAGCTGTCAATATCATTGTGAATCTTTTTTTAAAGTCAAATCAAATCTATATCTTCGAAGTCACTCATTTTATCTGAAACAGAAGTATCAGGTGTTTTACCAAATTTTAAAGATGAGCTAATTCTAGCATATGACTCGCTAATATCAACATTGAATGCACAGGCGAGCTCTTCAGCTAATTTTGACATTGCAAGTATACTTATGTTATTTTCACTGTATGATGTTTTTTCATTGTTGTGAAGTTCTCGTACAACATTTGCAATCATGTATATGTCTCCTGAGTATATTTTTGCTTCATACTCTTGAGATCTTTTACTCCAAGAGCCTTTATTTACTTTTAAACTTTTTTTTAATAAGCCAAGTATTTGTTTTGCGATTTTTTCACTTATAACATCCCTGACACCACTTGATAAAAAACGATCAACAGGCATATGTAGTAAGTTGTTAGCAAATCTTATCTTAAAGCACTTTGTTCCGTATAAATCAATTATGTCTTCAATAACTCCAACTCCGTGTATTGGAACAACAACTTTTTGACCTTTTTCAAAGCTTTCTACGGCTTTAACTTCTTTTATTTTTCTCTCTTTAGTAGCACTTCCTGAACTTTTTATTGCCATTTGTGTTAAAATATAAAATTTACCAAGTTTTGGTCATGATATAGATATAGTCAAAAAAAACAAAAATCAAGATATTGATAATTAACTTTTTAAGTTTGCAAATAAAATTTTTTAAACATATTTTTAATACAATTGATAATTTTTAACTTTGTTATATAAACATTATACCGAAAATCTTTCAAAAACTATAGACAAGTTCAGAATTTTTTTCACTTTTTTGTTCTTTTTGCTTGGATTGGTTATTTTTAGCATTTTTGGGTTTAAAGTTTATTTAAAATATAGTCTTTTTAATGTATGCAACATAAAGGAGTATAGTTTCGTTAAGCTAAAATGTGATAAAAAATACGAACTTAAACAAATTAATTTAGTTTATAAAGATTTTAAAATTGTTTTTGATGATATTATTTCAAAAAAAGGAGAGGTTGTGTTAAAAAACTCTGAAAGTAATAACTTTTTTTATAAAGATAAAAAATTCTCGATAAATTTTAATAAAGATCTGGTTACTTTTCATATTACACCACATGGCTTAAAAATAAAAGAAGATGTGGATATTACAATTGAAAAAATTGGAAGTTTAAAAATAAAAAGTCTTTTTTTCAACTCATCTTCTCTTAAAATTAATTTTTTGGCCGATAGTTTTGAAGATTTTTCAAGTTTTATTTTTAAGAAAAAAATATTATCTGACTTTGGAATACT
>CAXNCX010000009.1:0-15540 GCA_964201065.1 Candidatus Deianiraeaceae bacterium
GTATAAACTTATAACACAGTATTAATCAATTTAAGTCATGCTGTCAAGAAAAAAAGAAATTAAATTAATCTAATTTTGCTAATATTTTTGCATATCAATTAACTTTGTTATTGCGACGGCACAAGCGTCACTTTCATCAAGTTTTTTAAAACTAACATCAAGATTTAGTATTTGTTTAACAATGTATTCAACTTGAGTTTTTTCAGCTTTTCCATTACCTGCGATAGTTTTTTTAATTTGTGACGGAGTGTAAATTGAAATTGGAATGCTGTTCTCTGCAAATTTTGACAAACATATTCCTTTTGCAATTCCAAGTGTTAAAGAGGTCTTCGGATTCATATTTACAAAAGGCGTTTCAATTGCACAATAAGTAATTGGGTATTTAAGAAGTATATCGTGAAATGTTTTAATTATATTATGCCACATAACATCCAAAGACTGTGATTTTTTAGTTGAAATGACTCCAGAATCAATAAGTTTAGTTTTGTCGTTTTCATTCACTATAACCGCCCAGCCAACATTATGAAGAGCGGGGTCTATTCCAATTATCATATATATCAAAAACTATGATAAAAAATACAGCTGTACAAATTACAATATCTGCGACATTAAAAGTTGGCCAATGAAAGCCGTGAAAATAAAAATCTAAAAAATCAAGCACCCCTATTCTAGTAACTCTATCAAAACCATTGCCAAAAGCTGCACCTATTATAGAGGCAAACAAAACAGAACTTCTAAGATTTTCTGATTTATAAATAAGAAATGCTAAATATAATGAAATTGAAAAATTTAAAATAAGTAAAAAATATTTACTCGAAGAATTTAAAATTCCAAAACTAACTCCTGTATTGTAAACTTGAATTATATTAAAAAAAGATGTAATTTTGACAAATCCATTGGCTTTAAAAAACTCATTTGTATAGAAAAAATTTTCCATAAAGTGCTTACTGTATTGATCAAGAAAAAAAATTGTAAAAATTAGAAATAAACTAACAGCAATTTTTTTGATTTTTAATTTTTGCATGTTTCAACTGCTTTGATTAACAAGAAATATTGACCAAAAAATAATATGCTAGAAAATCTTTTTAAAAAAACAGATTTAATACACTTTTGTGGCATAGGCGGAATTGGCATGAGCGGGATAGCAAAGGTTCTGCATGAGCTAAGCTTTAAAGTTCAGGGGACAGAAATCAATACAGATAACAAACAAGCAAAGAATTTAAAAGAATTGAGTTGCAAAATATTCAATGAGCATCACAAAGACAACCTGAAATCCGTAACTCATTTCATTACAACAAACACAATAAATCCAAACAATCCAGAATACATATCTGCTATTTCAAAAAATATACCAATCATGCGTCGTGGTGAACTATTAGCAGATCTAATATCGGGGTTTAAAAATAAAATTTCCATAACTGGCGCACATGGTAAAACAACAATAACTTCACTAATTTCCTGCATATTTCATGAGCATTTTAAAGCAAGTTTTTTAGTAGGAGGAGTTTTGTCGAATTACAACACAAATGCCAAACTTGATTCAAGAGACTTTGTAGTATGCGAATCCGATGAATCAGATGCGACAATGTTAATGATTGATGCAGATATTAGCGTCCTATCAAATATATCTTTGGAACATATGGAGTTCTATAAAGACGAAGAGTCTTTAATGAAAACATATGAAGTGTTTTTTAATCAACATTTTGAAGACAAAAAACTTATATGTTGCATTGATGATAAAAGAATTGAATCTCTTTTTATCAAAACAAACGCATCTAAAACAAACAATTTTATAACATACGGCTTCTCAAAAAAGGCAGACTATCAAATTACAGATATGTCATATAAAAATGGTCTAAATTTTTCTTTAAAAATAAAAAATAACAAAAGAAAAAACTTCAATATACCCGTTTTATTTGGAGAGCATAACGCATTAAATGCGACAGCCTCTATTGTGGTTGCACTAGAATACGGCATTCCAGAAGAAAAAATCCAACAATATTTCAGTTTTTTTCTAGGCACACATCGTAGAATGGAATTTGTGGGTGAGATTAAAGGATGTAAGGTCTACGACGACTACGCTCATCATCCAAATGAAATCAAATCCTTATGTAATGGATTAAATTCAGTATTTTCAAACTATCAAGTAATTATAGAACCCCATAAATACTCAAGACTAAACGACTGTTTTGAAGATTTTGTAAATGTAATAAAAAATATAAACACAGATGTGTTTATAACAGAAGTTTATAACCCTACTTTTAAATCTAGTAAAGATAAAGACCACTTTGACTTAATAAACGAGGTAAAAAAACATGGCAAAAATAACATATATTTTACAGAAAACGATGAAATATTAAAAATATTATCTTCAGGGAAAGATACTGTGTGTTTAAATGCAGGGAATTTATCTTATAAAATTAAAAATTTATTAACATGACGACCTTCTCCACAAAATATATATCAAGATACTGTGAAAAAAGAAATCGTTTTTATAAAAAATGCATACTCTTTGGATTCGTAATTTTAAACTTGATTTTAGGATCTTGTGCGTTACTAAATTACAGTGACACATTAAAATATAAATTAAAACATACAATCAAAGTTGTAAAATTGAATATTAACAATATGAAAAAAGAAAAAATAGAACAATCAAATACTAAGCTAATTTTTGAAAACTACAATCTTGAAGATCTATATGAAAATGAAAATGCTTTTAATGAAGATATTGAAAACATAAGGGTTTTAGCCTTAGATTTTGCTAAAATTTTTGCTAAAACACAAATAAAAAATACCACAACAATGGTGGATATAATCAAAAAATATGAAAAAATAAGTCAAATCGCAGTCAAGTTACAAGCATATAGCTATCTAAAATACTCTATTGCAGTTAATTCAGAAGAAAACACCTCTCGTCTTGCCAAAACAAACAAAGCACTATCTGAGGTTGATTCAAATACATTATTTTTTAAAGATAAAATTATAAAATTATCTCAAAAAGATTTAACTAATTTAACTAAAAATAGCCCTTTTATCACAGAATACCATCCATTCTTGAAAAAAATAAGACAATACTCAGGTCACACAATGAGCATACAAACAGAAAAATATTCTTCTGAAAAATCCATTATAGACTCTGCAATTGTTAGATTTTATGATGAAAAGCTTGCTAAAATTAGCATTAAATATAAAAATAAAAATATCACACTAACAGAAGCTTTAAAAAAGCTAGAAGACGAAAATCCAAATGTTAGAAATGCAATATCAAAAAAACTAGACCAAGAGTTCGAAAATATATCCGATGATGCATTTTTTGCTTTAAAAACAATTATAGACAGTCAATCGGTAGAGGATAAATACAGAAATTTTGCATCTCCTGAGTCCTCAATGCATATATCAAATGGTATAGATAAAGAGATTATAGATAATTTGATTAATGTTGTAGTTCAAAATTATACAAATACATCTCACAAGTATTATGACATAAAAAGAAAGATAATGAAGAAAAAAATACTCAATTTATCTGACAGAAATGCAAAACTTTTCGATACATATGAGACCTACTCTGTTTCTGAATCTCAAAATATAATTAAACTAGCATATTCAGAACTGGGATCTGACATAAACGAAATGCTTGAAGAATTTTTCACTAAACCTTGGATTGATTACTATAACAAAGCTGGAAAACAAGGCGGTGCTTTTTGCTATCCTATTGCAAATCATCATCCATACCTAATGTTGAATCATTTTGGATCAGTACGAGATGTACTTACATTTGCCCACGAAATCGGTCATGGAATACATGAATACAGCGTTGCAAAAAACGGCCCACTGATGAATAGAAATCCTTTAATTTTTGCAGAAACAGCATCGGTATTTTCTGAGTTTTTGATTTTTGATTTAATGCTAAAAAAAGTTCAAACAAAAGAAGAAAAAGTTGCATTATTAATGCAAAAAATAGAAGATCAGCTAAATACTGTTGGAAGACAGACTGCTTTTTTTAGATTTGAAAAACTTTTGCATGAATTGGCAAAAACAAAACCTCTTGTCAAAAAAGATGTTCAAGATATATGGATGCAAGTACAAAAAGAATCACTAGGAAATAGCTTTATATTTCATGATGCTTATAAAAATTACTGGGTCTATGTTAGTCATTTTTTCCATAGTCCATTTTATGTGTATGCTTATGTATTTGGAGATTTGTTTGCAAGCGCTATGTATGATTCATATAAAAAAGATCCAATTGAGTTTGCACCAAAATATAAAAAGTTTTTACAGAAAACATCAGTTGCAAATTATCAAGAAGTGTTTAGTATTTTTGACTTTCAAAAAGGAACAACAGATTTTTGGCAGAACTCTTTAAACTATACGATAAAATTAATAGAAGAGCTAGAATTTATAATATAATAATATGAATAGTAAGGGTTTTTTTTCTTATATAGAAGACAAAATAAGACAAGAATGGACCGCTGGCAACACTTTTGAAGAGAGTATAAGTCAAAGAGCAATAAATATAGGTTCAAAAAGTAATGAATATGTGTTTTTTGACGGACCTCCATTTGCAAATGGCTTGCCACACTACGGTCATTTATTGACGGGGTTTGTAAAAGATGTTTTTGCAAGATACCAAACAATAAAAAACAAAAGAGTTGAAAGACAATTCGGATGGGACTGTCATGGTTTACCAGCAGAGTTAGAAGCGGAAAAAGCTCTTGGTGTAAGTGGCAAAAGGGACATAAAAGCATTTGGCATAGATAAGTTTAATCAACAGTGCGGAGAATCTGTATTTACATACACAAAAGAATGGCGTGAGTATATAGAAAAGCAAGGAAGATGGGTTGACATCGACAATGCCTACAGAACGCTTGATAAAGACTACATGGAGTCTGTAATTTGGGCCTTCAAAGAACTTCATAACAAGGGTTTAATTTATAAAGATTTTAGAGTTTTACCATACTCTTGGAAATGTCAAACACCTCTATCAAATTTTGAAATCAGACTAGATAACAGTTATAGAAAAGTTCAAAGTAAATCTGTGTATCTTAAGTTTAAACTAAAAACCATACCAGAAATATTGTTAAATAAATTTGGCAAAGATCTTGAGTATTTTTTAGTTGCATGGACAACAACCCCATGGACACTCCCAAGTAACTTAGGAATTGCAATTAATCAAAATCTTACATATAAAGCCTACAAGGTGTCTGAAAACTCTGTTTACATACTTTGTAACAAGTTTAATGTAGATAAATTTGAGAAAAAAAGTGTTTAAAAATAATACAGTGCACAACATACTTTTTATTGACTACTCGTTTAGCAATTTAGTTTTTAGCTTAGTTAAGTTAGATAGCACGGGATATTTAGAAGAAGAATACCTGACTTTCTCAATTTTTTGCGATTCAAAATCACAAATTCCAGACTTTATAAAAAAAGGCCTTAAACACATCGAAAAAGACTACAAGCAGAAGCTTTATTTACTTAACGATGCCAAAATTCTATTATGTGAAAGGCTTTTTAAAAGCCATGTATACATATCAGGTGCTTCAAACTTAAACAATGCAATAACAGAATTTTACAATACTTACAAATACAGCGACTGGACAATTATAGATTTTATTGAACTTGGTAGTAATCTTCATCTTGTGTATGCCTCACGAGACTGGTTTAGTTTAATACATGGAGTATTGCAAGATTTTAGCTTAAGCATAACCCATCCGATCAGCTTTGCTCGTATGTATAACAGCATATTGGATGATGAATCAGTGATGTGTTTGCTTGATATTACAAATATCTGCATAGGTTATAAAAAAAACAACATTCTGACACTGCGATATATAAAACATTCTATGTTTTCAGAACTAAAAATCAAAAAACAAAAAGATGTAATAATGAAAATAAATTCATATCTTGAAAAAAAACCTAATCTCTCTGATTTTTGCAGTAAAAGATTGAAAAGAATATTTGATGCCGTAGTTAAAGATGGATTTGACAAAGTTATTTTTACATCTTTTTTAACAAAAGATAACACAGAATTGATTTTAAAAGATTTACCGTCAGAAATAATAGAACTTGATAAAATTGGTTTAATTCATAGAGGTTTTACTGATATGATGAGTCAGAAAAAAGATTTATATACTGCCTAACATGACTGAAGTTTTTTACGAAAAAGAAGACAAAATATATAACCTAGACTCGTTTACACCAACAGTATGCGTTATTGGAGTAGGAGGAGGCGGTTGTAATGCAATTAATAACATGGAAGTTGAAGCTGATAATATTAAATTTATCGCAGGAAACACAGATGCTCAATCTTTGGCAAAAATAAATGTTTCACACAAAATTCAACTTGGTAAAAAAATAACAAGAGGCTTAGGTGCAGGAGCAAATCCAGAGGTTGGAAAGGGTAGTGCGGAAGAAAATATACAAGAAATACAAAACTACATACAAGGTGCCGATCTTTTATTCTTAACATGTGGAATGGGTGGTGGAACTGGAACTGGAGCCACGCCTGTAATTGCAAAACTTGCAAAAGAACTTGGAATACTTACGATTGCTATTGTTACAGAGCCTTTTACATTTGAAGGACAAAGAAGGGCAGTTGTTGCACAAAAAGGTATAGAAGAGCTATCTAAATATGTTGACACTTTAATTGTAGTTTCAAATCAAAATCTTTTTAGAATTACAAACGAAAGAACATCTCTTTCAGAAGCATTTAAAATTGCAGATGATGTACTTAAAAACAGCATCAAATGTATTTCTGATCTTTTATTTAAACCAGGTTTCATAAATCTTGATTTCGCAGACATGCGTACAGTAATGAAAGAACAAGGACGAGGAATGATTAGCTACGGCGAATCAACAGGAGAAAGTCGCGGAATAATTGCTACAGAATTAGCAATATCAAATCCTTTAATAAGTGGTTCAGATATTGCAGATGCAAAAAATATGCTAATTAACATATCTGGGGGAGATGACATGACTCTTTTTGAAGTAGATGAAGTGGTAAAAAGAATAAAAGATGAAGCAAAGGGCGAGATTAATTTATTTTTTGGCTCAGTATTTGATGAAACATTAAAAGGCTCAATTAGAGTATCTGTAATTGCTACAGGTGTAAATGGTGGCCTTAAATCAAAAAACACAACCCAAGAAGATAAAGTTATTTCAAAAGAAAATTCCAAAAATACCACAATAGACGAGCCGTCATTAGATTTTAAATCTGGAGGCAGACATGTTTTTGAAAGAACAGGCAATGAATTTCAGAAAAATCCAATAAGCACAGTTCAAAATCAAGACATATATAATGAGACTGACTCCACAGTTGATGCTACTCAAAACATGATTAGCAAATTAAGAGATAAATTTTTAAAAGATAAAAAATCAAGCAACTTCAATGAAATATCACCTTCAGAAGACTTAGATTTTGTAGTCTCTTTTGATGATGAAAACTAATTTATTTAAAGCTTGGCTAAAATTTTCAAATTCAAATAAATCATTTACAGTAGGTCATACAACGCAAAAACCCGATATTGCAAAATCAAATAATTCATCTAAAGTTCAGAAAATCGATTTTCACACAGAGTCTGAAAATAAAAAATCTAAACAACCTACTTCAGTCTCAAACACAAACACTGAAATAATTAAAAACATAACAATTGAACTGGAAAAAATTAATGATTTAGAAGATTTATTTCACTACATTAAAAATTTGCCATACTGTCCATTAAAAAATTTTGCACAAAATACTGTTTTATTTGATGGAAATAAAAATTCTAAAATTATGCTAATCGGTGAAGCACCCGGTGAAGATGAAGACATAGAAGGAAGACCCTTTTGCGGTAAAAGTGGAAAACTTTTAGATAACATTCTTAACACTTTTTTTCTTGACAGAACCAAAATATACATAACTAATGTATTGCCATGGAGACCTCCAGCAAACAGGAAGCCAAGTTTGGAAGAAATAAATATGTTTAAACCTATTGTTGAAAAACATATTTCATTAATAAACCCTGAATTAATAATTGCAATTGGATCAACCGCAATGACATGTTTATTAGATGACGGCAATAAAATATCTGAAAATACTGGGAATGTTTTTGAATACAACAACAGCTTTCTAAAAACTTCAAAAAAATTGACAGTTATTTATCATCCTGCATTTTTGATACGAAATTATAAAATGAAGAAAAAAACTTGGCAAGATATAATAAAAATACAAAACGAAACTCAATTATTTTAAAATTAACAACATGGAACTAGATAAGAAAATAAAATCTAAAATTGACATTGAATTTACTAAAAAAGAGTCTGGATACCTTATATCAAAAGAAAAACTTGAAAAAATCAGTTTATTAAATATAACAGATGAAGATTATGAATATGTCAACAATATGGTTAACGGAATGAAAGAACTATTTAAAACTACAGATACATCAGATATAGAACCACTATTCTCAATATCTGACATGTATGAAAATGTTGGAAATATTAATTTAGATGAAAAAATAACCAATGATGATGTTAATCTAAAAAATAATTCGCTTTACTTTAACGAAGAATTGAATACTCTTGATGTACCTATTGTTGTAAAATAATGTCAAATGAAAAGGCCAAGATATTATCAAGCTTACTAAACCTTGATAATGATGAAAGTGTGTCTAAAATTGAAATTCCACTTCAAGAGTCTAGTGAATATTTTGTAAATGTCTTAGAAGAATTAAATTCTACAGATAATAAATTTGAAAAAAACAACATTCAGTTTCAAGAAAATATTATAGTAAAACCAATCTCAACCCCAAAACACAAAGGTGCAGGACACCGATCAAGAGTAAAGGAAAAATTTCGAGACATTGAAAGCACTAAAGTATTCAAAGACTACGAAATATTTGAAATGATGTTTTTTGCATTAAATCCAAGAATGGATGTTAAAAATATAGCTAAAGTGAGCGCTGAAAGGTTTAAAACAATCAAAAATGCAATAGACGCAACAAAAGATGAGCTTAAAGCAATATTTGGAAATAGCTCTGAAAATATTGAATTTGTATTCAAGCTTTTTAAAGAAGTGATACATCGTTACAACTCTCATGATATAAAATCTGAAAACATCGATGTAAAGCAGATTGTTACTTTTATTAGAGACCAAATTGGATATTCAAGAACAGAACAATTTTTAGTGTTATTTTTCAACTCAAAAAAACAAATTATTCAACATGAAATTGAAGCAAGAGGTACGATAGACGAAATCACAGTGTATATAAGAAATATACTCAAAAAAGCTATTAGCTTTGATGCAAAAGGAATATTAATTTCACACAATCACCCATCTGGAGACGCTACTCCTTCTTTTGAAGATATAAGATTTACAGAAAATTTACAAGAAAGTTGTAAAACAATAAAACTGCAACTACTAGATCATATAATTATTACCAGTGATAACAGTTTTAGCTTTATAAAAAATAAACTGATATAGAAGCCGACATCCCTTTAAAAATTTGATTTTTATTGCCACCTAACTAGGGTATGGAAGAAAGATTTTGAGATGAAAAATAAATACGATTATGTTGTTTACATAGATGAGTCTGGAGATGACGGTTTTAAAGAAAGTAGTTCAAAATTTTTTGGCTTCTCTGCTGTAATCATCAGAAAAATAAATGATATAAATTTAGCTACAGTGCAAAAGGAAATATTATTAAATATATCCAAAGATAAACAAAAACCTAAAAAAGATATACACTTTACAGACTTTTGTCATGAAAAAAGAAAGTATATATGCGACTCAATAGCTCAAAGAAATTTGCCAATTAGAGTAGTGAATTGTATTTCTATCAAGGAAACCATATTGAGTAAGTTAAAACAAGACTTCACTAAAGATAGATACAAATATTTTAATTACATTCTGAGACATCTACTGGAAAGAGTGTCTTGGTTCATAAGAGATGACAAATCTTCTAAAGAGAAAAAAACTTTAATTATATTATCTAACAGAAAACAAATGCAACTTGAACTCGTTAAAAAATATATAGATAGTTTGAAAAATGATTTGGAGTGCAGGATGGATCATTCCATAGTCCAGTCTTGCAAGATTAAAGTCGCAAATCACAATCAGTTAGCGGGATTACAATTTGCAGACATTTTTGCATCTTCATTAAGGAGGTTTTTTTTTGAAAAAGACAAGTTTGATTCTGTGGAAATAGGTTATAGCAAAAAATTAAAAAAATATTTTTATCACAAGAATAATAAGTTTGATGGCTATGGGATGAAAATTTTATATCTGAATGATGTAAGTAAGAAAAATATGCATCAAGAAACTTTACAAGCCCTAAAAGAAATCTTTGGATTTAAAATTTAAATAGAAAACCAGCCCCTAACCCGAGTTTCCTTATTTCTACGAATAAGGCTGCACGCCCGCTGGCTGCCACGGTTTGCTTTAGCTTACGCAAAACTTCAAATGTTAGCGATTGCTGGCACATATATCATATAAATTTATTACAAATTGTCAAGTAAAATTTTTAAAATTAACTAAATTTTTCTTCACAAACCCTTATATTTGTTGCAAGCTATATACTTAAAAAAAATGCTCAACAAATTCAATTGTATCAGGCTGAAGTTTAGATTTGTTGCCAAAATCTGCAACTGACATAAAATCAATTATTCTACCATTTTTCACAAACATAACTTCATCAGAAATTAGTTTGGCAAAATTTAAGTCATGTGTGATAACAACAATAGTGATCTTACGCGATTTTACTTTCTTTATTGTCTGTACAAAGTCTTTAATTGTTACAGCATCCAGTGCTGATGTTGGTTCATCCATAACAATCACCTCTGGATCATTAATCAAACATCTTGCAATTGCAACTCTTTGTTTTTGGCCGCCAGAAATTTTCATTACACTCGCATTTTTTATATCAAAAATTCCAAGTTCACGAAGAATTTCATCTGTTTTTATATTCACTATTTCAGTTGATTTTTTATCGATCTTAATAGATTTATAGGTAATATTTTCATATACCGTCATATTTTCAAATAAATCAAAACTTTGAGAAATAAATCCAACTTTTTTTGGCACCAAAACCTCTCCATCTGTCCGAGATTCAAGACCTGTTATAATTCTTGCAATTGTTGTTTTTCCAGAACCTGAATACCCGATAATAGATACACAAATACCCTGTTTTATCTCAAAAGAAACATCCTGCAACACATGTTTTGTGTCATAAAATTTATTAACCTTTTTAAAGCTTAGCATAAAAATATTTTTTATTTATAAAGTAAGACAGAAGTTCAAAAAAAGATGTTAGTATTAAATATCCCAAACCAGAAATTAAGAGAGGTGTTAAATATTCATAAGTTTGTGCTGCAATAATATTTGCACGCTTTGTAAGTTCAATTGCACCTATTACCGAGAGTACCGCTGACTCTTTTGTAATTGAAATTGCCTCATTAACCAATGCAGGTAATATATTTTTAAACGCTTGAGGCAATATAATATCTTTATACATATAAAATTTAGGAATTTTTAAAACTCGCGCAGCTTCAAATTGTCCACGATGAATTGCATTTATGCCAGAACGAACAATCTCACTAACATATGCACTTGAATTTAAAGACAAGGCAACAACACCCGATGTAAACACTGAAATTTCCTTATCTATAAGCATTGGAAGACAAAAATAAATCAAAAACACCTGTAAAAGCAAAGGACTTCCACGAATTATATTTACATACAACCAAGTTATGCTTCGGACTGTTTTTAAACTAGAAATTCTAGACAGGGCAATTAAAATACCAAATATTAAACCAAAAAATAACGACAAAGCTGTGTATTTTAAGGTTTCAAAAATTCCACCCAATATCCATAAAGCTTTTTTTAACTTCACAACATCATTGGTGGAATCTCTTGATTCCCATTTTAGTTGTAGTGATTTAAAGTAACCTTCTTCTTTCAAATCTTCCAAATTTTTATTGATTGTGTTTTTTAGCTCAGAATTTTTTGGAAATATCATACCAAAACCTTGGCTTTCTTTTTTAAAATAAGAAACTTTTGTTTTTGGTATTTTTTTCATTAATTCCTTCACGAGTTCATTGTTAATAACCGCCCCCGCTATTCTTTTGCTCTTTAACATTTCAATAATCACATTGTAATCTTCAATTTCAACAAGATCTAAATATGGATGCTCTTTTTTTATAAAATTCGAACTTTCCGTTCCGGTTTGTCCTGCGATTTTTGTACCTGTTTTAAGTTTACCATAATGCACAATTGCAATTGGTTTATCAGACTTAAAATAAGTAGTGCTAAAATCCACAACTTCCCTACCCTCTCCAACCGAAAATCCAGAAACTCCAATATCAACTTTTTTATTTACAACAGCTTGTATAATAGACGAAAAGCCCATTTGAACATACTCAATTGTGAAATTTTCACGCCTTGCAATTTCTTCAATTAAGTCAATCTCCATGCCCACAATTTTACTATTTTCAATAAACTGAAAAGGTTTATAATCTGGAGAAACGCCAACTTTAATAGTCTGTGCATTCAAATGACAAAAGAATGTTAAAAATATAACAAAGAAAATTTTGAACACAAACATAGTTTTAAGGACTAATTTTGTAAGACAGTTTTTATTTTTCAAGTAATTAAAAAATAAATTCAAAATCCTTAAATTTATTTCTAATCCAAGTTAGCTGATGTTTTTGATATTGCTTTGTGCGTTTTAAAATTTGTTGAATTGCAGTTTCTTTAGAAATCTTGCCTAAAATATATTCTGCAAATTCGCTAATTCCGTGTGCTTGAAAGATAGTGTTTTTTGAATTATAGTTTTTTTTCATCAAATTTTCAACTTCTTCAACTGCACCAAGTTCAATCATATTTAAAAGCCTTTTGTGTGCTTTTTCAAGTAAAATACTTCTATCGCCAAGTATAGAAATTCCTTGAATATTTGAAAAAGGCGTTTTTTTATTATTTTGAAATTCTACAATCGACTTTCCTGTCTGAATTACAATATGAAGTGCTCTAATTATTCTTTGATCATCGTTTATAGACAACTTTTGAGCTGATAACTTATCAAGCTTTTGAAGTAATTTTAATCTGCCTTCTTTACTTAGTTTTTCAACTTCAAGCTTTACATTTTCAGAAATCTCTGGCATGTCAGAAATTCCATTTACAATAACATTTTGATACATTGGCGTTCCTCCTACTATAAGAACATTTCTATCCAAATTTTCTTGTGTCGTTTTATAAATCAATTGCGACATTTTTTCAGCATTATTATTAACATCTCCGGTCCAAATTCCAAAAAGAAGATGTTCAACTTCATTCATCTCCTCTTGTGTGGGTTGTGCAGAAAGAATCGGAATTTCCTTGTAAATCTGAAACGCATCAGAGTTTATAACTATAGCATTATTTTTTTTAGCGAAATTTATTGCAAATTCTGTTTTTCCGCTACATGTTGGTCCTGTAATAAGTGTAATTTTTTGCATTAATTGTTTTTTTAGTTTTAAAAATGTCATTTCTATTGTCAATTTTTAGTTTAATCATAGGGCTTTGCTGTGGAAGTTTTGCGACATGTATAGGCTCAAGAATTTTCTCGGAAGATGAAAATTTTAGGGTATTCGGGAAAAAATCAAAATGTATACACTGTAAAATAGACTTAGGTGTAAAAAATTTAATTCCTATTTTTAGCTGGATTTTTCAAAAAGGAAAGTGTCACAATTGTAACGCTAAAATTCCTACGCTTTATCCAATTACAGAAATTTTAACTGCAATTTTGAGCTGTATTTTGTACAATGTTTTTAATTTTGAATTGGCAACATTTTTCCTTGTTCTTGCAACAATTATGATGATACAAGTTGTTTCAGATTTAAGATATGGATTGTTATCTGATTTTTGTACATTTTTAATCGGCATTATGGGAATTTTTTTTGCCTACATAAGCAATAGAAATTTTACAGATATTTCAAAATCTTATTTTTTTATATTTCTAGTTATTGGAATTTCTGTATTAATTGTATTTCTTTTAAAAAGAGAGGAGCCAATAGGCTTTGGAGATGTTAAAGTTTTTATTTTTATGCCATTATTTTTCAATTATTTCTATATTTTAATTTTTCTTTTTAGCTGTGGAATTAGCGTAGTGTTATTTAATCTTGCTTTTAAAAATAAATATTTACCATTTATGCCGTATATGGTGTTGTCTTTTTGGCTAACATTATTGATCGATTTCTTGATTATAAGCCATGCTTAAAAAAATATTTTTATTAACATTTCTTATACTAACTAACTGTTCTTATGACAAAGATGTAAGCCAGCCAACATTTTTCGATTTCAAAAGTAAATTACAAAATAAAAACAATGTAACTATCGTTGAAACTCCTGAAATGCTTATGTCGGATGTTGTTTTAATACCTGATAAGCCAAGCATTATAGAAGATAAATTAATCAGTATTTCAACCACAGAAGAAGTGCCTCTTATTGACATGCTCCTTGAAATTTCGAGAGTTGCAGATGTTGACATAGAAATAGATCCTTATATCGTGGGCAGCATGATAATAACATCTAAAAACAAACCTCTTTCTGAAATTTTCAAAAGAATTTCTGCAGTCAACGACATTAGATTCTCTGAAAAAGATGGGGTTATATTTTTTGAACAAGACATACCATATGTAAAAACATACATATTTGACTTTTTAGACACAATAAGAAGCGGAAGCGGAAGTATATCTCTGGAAACATCTGTCATTTCTGAAAGAGGCGGTTCATCTTCAAGTAGCTTGTCATCTGGATCAAGTGATGAATTTTGGACATCAATCGAATCAAATATCAAACAAATCATCAAAAGCACAGAACTTGCATACAAATATAAAGCGGATTCTGCTCGTAAGCTAAGAGGTCAAGAGAAATCAGGAGAAAGTCTATCTGGAGGCGATTATGCAATAAACAAAAGAGCTGGTCTTATTACAATTACCGCAAGCCACAAAGCACACTTAGAAATTGCAAAATACATAGAACAATTAAAAAGAAAATCATCTGCACAAGTTTTAATTGAAATGAAATTCTTAGAGGTCAACTTAAACAATAATTATCAATACGGAATCAACTGGCAGGCTTTAAGTTTAGGCAGTGCCGTAAGACAAGCAACAATTACAACATTCACAGCAGCTTCTAATACAAAAGGCCTTGTGTTTTCAGGCAAAAACCCAACTTTTGACTATGTAATATCAATACTTGAAACCTTCGGAACTACAAGAGTTCTACAAAGTCCAAGAATAAACGCATTCAACAATCAACCTGCAATGCTTACCTTCGCAGATAATGAAGTTTATTTTAAGCTTGATGTTGATATCGTTCCTCAACAATCTGGGGCTGGAGGCGTGACAATTGCAGAAAGAAAAACCGTAAAAGCTGAACCGCAAAGTATACCAATTGGAATTATCATGTCTGTCTTGCCATCTATCGATCTTGAAAAAAACGAAATAATACTTAATGTAAGACCTACCGTGTCTTATGTTAAAGACTATGTTTCTGACCCAACAGCCGCATGGTTAAATTCAAAT
>CAXNCX010000010.1:0-14854 GCA_964201065.1 Candidatus Deianiraeaceae bacterium
ATAGCTCTCTACTTGGGATATTGTGGTTTTTTTATGGAAAAAAGGCTCTTATTTCAATGCCTATGATTCTTGTGCCAAATATTTTTGGTATAATAATTATGCCTTTCTTTTTAATTTTTACAAAAAGAAAGCTACTTGAAAAGCTTAATTAATATTATTTCCCTCCTTCTTGAAACAATAAATAATCCATTTCAATTAAAAACTTAGAATCTTTAAACATCTCGTTTAAAATCATCTCTGCTTTGATTTTAAATTTATCCTTATTGTGTTGATTTAAAAATTCTTTTGGCAATAATCCAAGATTAACTCCAGCCCTAAAAACTCTAACATCTACTGCTATTCTTGGAATGTCAAAAACCACATTCATTACCATGTTTGCAATTTTTCTGCCATATCCTCTGTACTTCATTAATTCTTCTAGGTTTTTTGGTTTTAAAATTGTATTTACTTCGTAAAGTTTGTTGGACGCAAGAATTAGATTGCGAGCATTTTCATTTACCATTCGTTTTATGTTATGTTTTTGCAAATATAATGCCAAGTCTTTGTCTGACTTAAAATTATCAACAATGTTTTGTGGCAATTGAAATAAGAATTTTTCATTTTCAGGTATTTTATAAAGCTGATTGGTGCCATCTGTTTTATGGAAAAATCCTTCTAAAAATCCAAAAAATTCTCCATATTTTTTCCATATTGCCCAGTATTCATCGTTAATAAATCTTGCTTTTCTAAGATTTAAGACATCTTGGACTGTGATCTGTGGCTGTGTAAAGTTATAATATTTACGAAATAAACTTTCTGCAATATGCTCCATGTTCATTGATTTTATAATTAATTTTTTATTTCTTTTTAACCAATTTATTTATTGTCTCGTCAAAAGCAGGGTTGTTTTTTTCGTTGAGTTCTAGGTGGTTTTGTTGGGTGTTTTGCGTTATTTTTTCTTCTTTCGTTTTTATTTTTCTTTTGCTTAAAATATTTTTTATTTCGTTTTCTATTTCTTTGATGTCGTTTAAGGCTTCTTTTTCGGCTTTTGCTTTCTCTTTATTTTTACGAGTATTGTTAAAAAATTCATAGCTAGTATCTATTTTTTTCGTCATGTCTTCATGAGATACAGAGCCAGCATTTTTAAGAACATTATATTCTTTAAATTCTATTAATTTATCCGTATACAATTCCCAGTCTTTTAAAGTCATAGCTTTTTCTTTTATGATCTGATCTTCCAAGTGATCTAAAAGCTGATTAACAAGAGATGTTAGTAATTTTAATTCTTTTTCTCTAAGATAGTTTTTTGCTATACATACATCTCCTTTTCTGACTATGATACCATCCCAATTAGTGCATCCAAAATTATCATCTTTTATATCATGTCTTTCAATAATTAGCTCTGCTGCGGTTCTGCCTGTTATTGCATGTAAAAGTTTATTTTGTACTTTTTTAAAAAATAATCGCACCTCTTCGTAGTTCTTTTTTTCTTCATAATCAATAGCCGTCGTATATATATCTGTAATTTGTTGGTAAAAAAGTTTTTCAGAAGCCCTAATTTCTTTTACTCTTTCTAAAAGCTCCCTAAAATATTGATTTCTTGCAGGGTCTTTTAATCTTTCGTCATCCATCGCAAAGCCTTTTATGATATACTCCTTTAATATTTTTGTTGCCCATATTCTAAATTGAGTTGCTCGTGCTGAATTAACACGGTAACCGATAGTAATTATTGTATCTAAATTATAATGTTTAACATCGTAGTTTTTACCGTCTGTAGCAGTTATTCGGAAATTCCTAATAACTGAATCTTCAATCAATTCCTTTGTTTCGAAAACATTTTTTAAATGTTCATTTATAGTCGGAATGCTTACATCGAATATTTCTGCTATTTGCTTTTGAGTAGCCCACATTGTTTCAAAATCTGATGACTTTAAGTCAACTCTTGTGCCATTTTTACCTTGATAAATTATTACATTCATTTTCTCACTCATACCTATTTAATTATTATGTGATTTTATTCTAAACAAGCTAAACTTTTTTAAATATCTATCAACATCTTTTTCATCAAAATTTGATTTTACTTTTTTTATAATTAGAGTTTTTTGTGTCATAAATCTTTAAATGAAAATACAGGACATTAAAGCAATTCAAATCATAGATTCTCGTGGAAATCCAACAGTAGAAGTCAAAATTCAATCAAGTCAAAATTACGCAATCGGGTCATGCCCTTCTGGTGCTTCAACTGGTAGCCTTGAGGCTCTTGAGCTAAGAGATGGCTTTGCAAATCTATTTCAAGGAAAGTCTGTCACTAAAGCTGTGAACCATGTAAATACAGTGATTAAAAACGCAGTAGTAGGAGAAAGTTTTGATTCTATTGAACAATTTGATGAATTATTAAAAAATCTAGACAACACAGAAAATAAATCTAGACTTGGTGCAAATGCAATTCTTAGCTGCTCAATTGCCTTTACAAAGCTTCTTGCAAAAGAAAACAAAGTCGAAATATTTGAACTTTTTTCAAAAAATCCTTCTTTGCCAGTTGCAATGATGAATGTATTAAATGGTGGAGTTCATGCGGATAACCCTTTAAATATTCAAGAATTCATGATTATGCCTGTATATGGTAATAGTTTTGCTGAAAGTTTAAGATGTGGATGTGAAATTTATCAAACTTTAAAAAAGATACTTCATGATAAAAAATTATCGACAAATGTTGGTGATGAAGGTGGTTTTGCACCATATTTAAGCAGTCATATTGACGCACTAGACTTAATATGTGAATCTATTCAAAAATCTGGATATGAAGTGGGGAAAGATGTTTTGCTTACACTTGATGTTGCAGCAACTGAGCTATATTCAAATGGTAAATACGAAATAAATCCAAATAAATTCCTAAACAAACAAGAAATGCTAAATTTTTATGCAGATTTGATTAAAAAATATCCTATTTTTTCAATTGAAGATGCCTTTTCTGAAAATGACGACGAGGCTTTTATTAAAATGAGTGAATTTATTGGTAATAAGTTGCAAATAGTTGGTGATGATGTATTTGTTACAAATCCAAAAATACTACAAGATAAAATGCAAAAAAATATATGTAACACAGTACTTATAAAGCCCAATCAAATTGGTACCATAAGCGAAACAATACAATTTACAGAACTTGCAAAATCAAATAACTACAATACAGTCATGTCTCATAGATCAGGCGAGACAGAAGAAACAATAATATCAGACTTGGCAGTTGGCTTAAATACTATGCAAATTAAAACAGGAGCTCCAGCTAGAGGTGAAAGAGTTGCAAAATATAATAGATTACTTAGAGTCGAAAGTGAATATCCAGATATCAAGTTTTCAGGATCTGATATTTTTGAAAAATTTAAAAAATTAAGGTAAAAATTTATGTTAAAAAAAATAATCTCATTTATTAAATCGGTAATTGATTTTGTAAAAAAAATATTAATAATAACTCTTATATGCACGCTAACATTTGCTGGTTACAATTTCTATCATACAAAGTATAAATTAAATAACGCAATAAATACAGAAATCCCATCAATATCAAAAGAAGAAACACCAAATACTAATTTATCTCAGATGTTGTATGAAGAAATATACACTGAAGTAAAAAAATTAAAACAACACCATGAAATCGAAGAAGCAAACCTAGAAATTATAAAAAATAAAGTCTCTAGTGTACAAGAAGATATGAAGGAAATTAAAGATGCAAGACATTCATGTCCTCTACAAATCGAACATGAAAAAATCACCATACTTGGCTTTAGAATTATAAAAAATGTTGGATATACATCAGATTTAAGCTATGAAATAAAAGATTTATATCATATAATACAAAAAAATCTTAACTTAAAAAAATGCTTTTTATTTGACTCATCAAATCTAGCTACATTTGACAATATTGTTAAATTCACAGAGGCATCAAAGCAGATAACAAAAGATAAATATATCAATAAAACTGTCGGCATTGCAGATAAAGTTTTAAATTTAATAAAATATACCACAAGAAACATGGATAAAGAAACAAATAGTAAGATATTTAAAATCGAAACTCTAAAGCAAAAAGCAATCTTAAAAGATATGAATGAAATTTGTAAATATTACTTTCAAAATCCAGAAACAATATACACAGAAGAACATAAAAACAAATTGTCAAACACATGTCAAGCATACTATCTTGATAGCTGTTTAATACAGTTTGTAAAATAGAGGAGTTATTTTTTTGGCTTTGTTTTAGCAAAAAATTTGCTTATTTCTGCGACTCTTTGTATTAAATTAATCACATTTTCTGTAGTTGATAAAGATCCATTTGCAATTCTTTGTATTCTTGATTTTCCTTCACTAATAGCATCTGCAAACAAAATACTAGGAATCTCTCTCTCAATAGGAGTCATAGACTGAATAATGGCAATTTGTTTACCAATAACAGACATATCTAAATTATTCATTTTTGATTTTAACTTAACTTGACCAGGTATCAAAGATGCAATTTTTTTCATTTGAGAATTTTGCTTTAAAGAGTTTAACTGCATCAATAAATCATTAAAATTAATGTTTCCAGTTGCAATTCTAGTTATAGAATCTTGTTGTAAATGACCTTCAGCTTCTTTAATTGTCTGCTTTAAGTTTTTAATATCTCCTATCCCAAGTAATCTTTTAAGAAAAACATCTTTATTAAAGCAAGATATGTCGAATGGTCTCTCACCTTCGGTTATAAAAAATATCGGCTTTTTAAAATCACTGATTATATTAAAAATTGCACCTCCTTTTGGATCAGAATCCGCTTTTGTAAATATACATCCATCTAAGTCTATAGCTTTTTGTAAATTTGATATTAAATCTCTTGAAATTTGACCAATTAAGCTATCAACAACAAGCAATTTATAATCTATTTCATGCAAATCTGTGATTGATTTTAACATTTCTAAATCCTCTGCATTTAAAAACGATTTACCCGGTGTGTCGATTAAAAGAATGTCATATTTTTTATTTTGAATAACATCAAGCAAAGTTAAGCCCGCGGACTCTATTGTTCCTGCATGTGAAATAAAATCAATGCCAATTTCTTCACATCCCAGTTTTAATTGATCTTGTGCAGCTGAGCGTTGTATATCAAAAGATATTGCAGCAATTTTAAATTTTGGATTTTGTTTTAAAAAATAATTTCCAAGCTTGATATTTGTGGATGTTTTTCCTGATCCTTGCATACCAAATAATGCAACTGTGTTTACTTTATTTGGCAATATTTGAATTTGATTTTTCTGAATATCATTAAAAACCACAGAAAGATTTTTATATATACCGTATAACACATAGTTTTGCACATCTTTAGTTCTTATAAGTGAATCTGAAAGTATGTTTTCAAGACCATCGCAGACTTTATTAATCAATCTAATGTTTAAGTCTCCATCAAGTAGAGTTTTTTTCATTTCAAAGATAATATTCTCTATATCATCTTTAGTGATTCTTTTTTTCGCTCTAAGCATGTCTGAGATTTTTAAAAATCCAGATGTTAATACATTAAACATAATTTAAAAAATAATTCTCGATGTCTATAGAATAAAGAAAAATACAATCCATTAAACTATAATCTAAAATGTTTATAACATAATTTAAAGTATCTTTCAATAAGAATTTGAATTATTTTTATAGATCAAAAGATATATCTGAAAATCAGCTTAAATCAAATACTATGGTTGCATTACTTTGTTATTGTGTATTGTGTTTGTTGTGTTTAAAGGTGGATTTAAAGGTGGATTAGGCGGTTCTAAAGGTATTTGATTTGGTGTTAGACTCGGGTTAGGTTTTTCTTGTAGAGGAACAGGTTTAATTTCTTTACTTTTTGCGTTATCTTTGACATCGTTATTTTTTATTTCAGTTTGCAAAGACTTAACCAGTGGTGCTATTTTCAGTAAATCTTTTCTTTTTACACCATTTAGATCATTGTCACTAATTTTTATTAAATCTTCCATAATGCTAATGGCATTTGGTACACACCACTTGTTTTCGCCTTGTGGTGTTTTGAAAGGCTCGTACTGAATTTTTGCATCCGCCAATTCCTTGACTGTAAATTTATTTGTAGAAAATTTAAAACCACCATTATCAAAAAGATATTTTTTACCCTCTCCATCTATATATCCAGTCATAGCGTGATCAGTTGTATAAACAAAAAAAGCCGTGTTTTTAAAAACAGAATTATTAAACTTATTAAGTGATTTATTAACATCTAAATTAATAAAATCTTCTAATGCTATTCTATTATTTTCATTGTGAGATTTTTCAAGAGAGTCAATAACCAGCCATGGTTCTAAACAAAGATCATTAATCCTAAGTTTTTTATTATTTTTATTATTTTGTCTTTCTGTAAGTTCTTTGATTTTCTGTTTACTTTTAGTGCCCAAATAAGACTCTTCATTGCCAACAGCCCAGTCGAAGGCTGTACGAAGTAGTAAAATTGGTAACAAAATAATTTGTATCAAAAAAATATAACAAGTTTTAAATATATTTGCCTTTGGAGTTATTCTGTTAGACCCCCCCTGTTAAGTATTTTGTTTAAAGTATCTTTGTATATTGCTATTTTTCTATCTTCAGGAATGTTTTCGTATTTCTTTTGTATGTCTTTTTGCATCCTGTAAATCTTAATTCACAGGATGATTATGTCACAAAATTAATAAATAGTCAATTTATCCAATAAAATTTAAGCATCTTTCTTTAATAAAGATTGTTTTTTTAACCTCGTTTAAATATTTTTGTACAATACCTTCTGCAAGTTTTTTGCACACATCTTCATTTTGAGATTCAGACTGTGAAACTTCAATAAATCCACGAACTTTACCGTTTATCTGAATTGCCATGCTAATTTTTTTATCATTTAAAAGCTCTTCATCATAACTTGGCCAAGTTTTGTTATATAGTTGTTTATCTACTAAAACATTGATAAGTTCTTCTGTTATGTGTGGAGCAATTGGATTTAATGCTTGAAGCAAAAATTCCACATATTTATTTAAGAATTTAAAATCCGCTGTGTCTTTTATCTTACCATAATAATTCACAAGTTCGTATATCTTTGCAATCACAATATTAAATTGGAATTTTTCATAGCACTCTTTGATCTCTTTAATTTTAAGATTTAAAAAGAATTCATTTTCCTGTGTTGCAGACCCAATTTGTGCTTGTTTTTCTTTTAAGTTTTCAGCTAAATTATGAATCCTAGTTAATAACTTATGTGCAGTTTTAACCCCTGAGTCTTGCCAGTTTAAATCAAATTCAAGAGGGTAATCTGAGAGCATGAATAATCTAGCTGTGTCTGCACCGTAGTTTTCTAGTATATTCAGAGGGTCTACGACATTCTTTTTAGATTTGCTCATTTTTTCAATTCCTTTAGAAAACACCAGTAATCCATCTTTAGTTTTAAGTTTACCATCAATATTAATTATTTCATCTGGGCTTACACATCTATCATTTTCATCTTTAAATGCTTCATGAAGAACCATTCCTTGAGTAAGTAAACGATTAAACGGCTCGCATTCATCATTGAACAAGTCATCACCAAAATAACCACAATCACGAAGTGCTTTTACAAAAAACCTAGAATATAAAAGATGTAATATTGCATGCTCAATTCCACCAACATAATCAGCGACAGGCATAACTTTTTGTACATGTTTTTTATCAAAAGCTTTTGTTGTGTCATTTGCATCAATATATCTTAAAAAATACCAAGAAGACTCAAAAAAAGTATCTAAAGTCTCAGTTTCACGAGTTGCATCTTTACCACATTTAGGACATTTGCAGTTTTTCCAACTTGGATGAAGTTCAATTGGATTTCCCTGACCTGTAAACTCAACATCTTCAGGAAGAGTGATGGGTAAATTTTCTGATTTTTCTGGCACAACACCACAAGAATTACAATAAACCATAGGAATTGGACAACCCCAATATCTCTGACGACTAACACCCCAGTCTCTTAATTTATAATTAATTTGAGATTTTCCTAATTTTTCTTCTTCTAGTTTTTTAATTACCACATCTTTTGCCTTCTGAGAGCTTAGTCCATTTAAAAAATCAGAATTAATAACCTCTCCAAATTCAGTAAATGGAAGCTTTTCAGATTTAACAACTTTTATAATTTCTATGTTATATTTTGTTGCAAATTCAAAGTCTCTTTCATCGTGTGCAGGACAACCAAACAAAGCACCAGTGCCGTAATCCATTACTACAAAATTTGCTATCCAAATTGGAATTTTCTTTTTTGTAATTGGATTAATTGCGTATTTACCTGTGAAAACACCAAGCTTTTCTTTTGTATCTAAATCTGCTTGTTTTGTGCTTGATTTTGATTCATTTTCTATGAAATTTGCAATTTTTGTGTTTGTTTTAGAAGACTCAATTGAAATTGGATGTAAAGGTGCAATTGCTAAAAAAGTGCAACCAAAAATTGTATCTGGGCGTGTTGAAAAAACAACCAGCCCTTCTTCATCTTCTGTTTTAAAATGAATTTCAGCACCTTCACTTTTTCCAATCCAGTTTTTTTGCATTAATTTTACTTTTTCTGGCCAATTTGGTAATTTGTCTAAGCCATCCAATAGTTCTTTGGAGTATTTAGAAACTTTCAAAAACCACTGGTTTAGCTTCTTTTTTTCAACCAAAGCACCACTTCTCCAGCCTTTTCCATCAATAACTTGTTCATTTGCAAGAACAGTTTTGTCAACTGGATCCCAGTTAACTTCGGATTCTTTTTGATACGCCAAACCTTTATTATAAAAATCTATAAACATTTGTTGCTCGTGCTTGTAATATTCTGGCAGACATGTAATTACTTCTCTGTCTAAATCTAAAGAAAGTCCAAGCATTTCCATTTGATTTCTCATTCTAGCGATATTTTCTAGTGTCCATTTTTTAGGATGAATTCCTTTTTCAATTGCGGCATTTTCAGCGGGTAAACCAAAAGCATCAAACCCCATTGGATGAAGTACATCATATCCTTGCATTTTTTTAAATCTAGCAATTGCATCGCCAATTGTGTAAACTCTTAAATGACCCATGTGCAGATTTCCAGATGGATAAGGAAATTGCTCTAAAACATAATATTGATCTTTAGAGTTGTTTGAAAAAGAAAAGGTTTTATTTTTTTTCCATATTTCTTGCCACTTTTTTTCTACTGCTTTAAAACTATAAGACATAAAACAAACTATCAATGCTCAAATAAAGAATAAAAAATTATTTGCAATAAACCTAAATTTTTATATACTGATACATATAAAAAATTAATTATCTCTATGCAAATTCCTTCAACAATCTTTCAAGCAAACAAAGATACAACTAAAAAATACAATGATGTAGACCTCAAACAAACTATGGTTGCGTATAAAGAAGGTAGTGAATTAAAGCAAATAAACTTAATTGATTTTTTAACGAAAAAGCCTTTCTCTGTAGATGCTTTTAATGCCTTGGATATCGAAATACATGGGTATGGAGGCTTTAAAGATGTTTTAAAATCAAAAATCGATGATTTAACACAAGCAATATATGATTTAAACTCTAAAACACTCTTTATTATTCCAACTTGGATTGATGCAAAAAGAATACTCAAAGGTAAGCCAAAAAATTTTGATTCGCAATTTGTCGCTTTACTTAACAATATTTTGTCATTTTTTAAAATAACAAAAATTTACACCACTGGTGAATCTTTAGGTTCTACGGGACTAATAGACATATACAATAAGATAGATAAAACAAGAGTTAAAGAATACTCAATAAACATATACAGCCCTCCAAAGAGTATTGTAAAGATGGTTGGCGGACATGCCAATTTAACACAAAAGCTAGCTGAATTAAAAGAAAGTATTAAAAAGAACAAACCAAATCATTATTTAGAAGTAAATATAGAAGCAACAGAAGGTTTTGATTTCATACATAAAAACAAAAACGAAATAAAAAAATATAAACAAATTATCGATAATATACATTTTGTACAAAAAATTCCTAAAAATATCAAATTTCAAGATCATACAAAAGATAAGAGTAGATCTGATGTTCTTATTGATAGCAAAAAAACCTTAAGCATTCCTACAAAGGAAAAACTAATTAATCAAGAAGTTGACACTTTGTATGAACAGGTCTTAGATAAATTAAAGGCAAAGTTTTTAAAGTCAGAGAAAGACTTCAAAATTGCCTTCATAATGTTTGATGCTATGCTCGATTTTCAAAATGATAAAAATAACCAAGATTTTATAGAAAGTTTAAAAAGAGTTGGATGGTCTGAGTTAAAAACAAATGATAGTTTTAAAAATCTGTTAATAGAAAAATTAAGAAAAAGTATGTTTGGTGATTTGGCAAACAACTTAGAAAATAATTTAATCGACGATTGGAATTATCTAAATAAAATATCAAAAACAGTACAAAAGGCTTGCAAAGAATTAAATTTTGGAACAACAGAAAACAGAATATATGTCATAAATGGCAAAAAAGTTGAAAATCAAGGTTCAAGTTCAAAGCGAGTAGCTGATTTTCTTGGAACCAATTTTGTTAAACACACGCTTAAAGAAATTATGAAAAATACTTTTAAGGAAGTAAATTGATAAGAAGTTAGGTTATTTTTTTAAATATTCTATTCCAACGAATTTGTTTAAAAAACGCTACCGGATTAAATATAGAGCTTCCAGATGAAAAATACTTTAAAGATGCCTTGCCAACAATATTTTGAACATCTATGTACCCAACATCCGAAAAACGACTATCGTGCGACATGTGTCTATTGTCTCCTGAGGCAAAAATTTTACCCTTTGGAACTTTATACTCCACAGCTATTTCTGAAAAATGCGAGTTATCGTATTTTGTTTTAATATAAACATCATGCTTCACGCCACCCATTGCTTCTTCATAAAGATTGTATTCTTGATCTTCAAATGTTACTTTGTTTTTGAATACATATTCTATTTTTTGATTATTAATTGAATGAATTTTTCCATCAAATCCAAATTTAATAATATCATTCTCAGTGCCTACAACTCTTTTGATAAAAAGTGTGGTAGTTTTCTGTGGATATGCAAAAACAACAACATCTCCTTTTTTTGGCTTATTAAAATCCAATACTCTGTCTTTAAAAGGAAAAATTCCAAATAAAATAGAGTATCTTGAGTAACCATAGTGATATTTGTTAATAATTAGCTTGTCTCCAACCAAAAGAGTAGGGTACATAGATTCACTAGGAATGTGCCAGTTACTAAATAAAAAAGTCTTAAACCCTACTACAATTATTAAGGCTTTGATAATTGATTTTATTTCTTTAATTATTTTTGTCTTATTCATCTTTTTTAGTATTTTAAATTTACACCTGTGTATACATCAACAATCATTTCTGTGGTTAGTTTTTTTAAAGCATTCTTTGCGTATCTAATATCTTGTGGCTTCATGTGAGAGAAGGTAGTTTTTTGGCACTTTTTTAATTTTTTTAATGCCAAGTACTCAGCTTCGTTAAGAGTTGATTTATAATTTAGTACAATCTTTCCATTTTTATCAACTTTTTTATGAAGTAAACTTCTAATAGAACGAACATCTCTTTGACTATCTTGATCCAAAGACTTAATACATCTGTTTATATACGTATTAAAAAACTCTAGAGCGTCTTTTTCTTTCACAGACAAATCTTGATTGACAGACAAAGGAGAATATATTTCTACAGAGTTTTTTGCATTTTTTATATTATCTCTGTTATATTTCAAATTAACTGAAAATCCAAAGCAAAAAGATACAATAGTAATCATTCCTAGTGCAACTATCACTTTTGTTTTGATTGTATAGCGCTCAATTTTATTAGGAGATTTCATAAAAATTAATTTTACTGCCAAAACATCTCAAGCTAGTACATAAAAAAACAAAAATCAATTTTATTTTTTATTGATTTTAATACGAAATTCAATATTATCATAAAAATGAACACTATGTTATTTAGACTGCATTATTTTTGGCTTACTGCACTCTTAATTGGAGCTTGTAGCTGGAAAATCAAG
Source organism: Candidatus Deianiraeaceae bacterium (assembly GCA_964201065.1). Taxonomy (GTDB): domain Bacteria; phylum Pseudomonadota; class Alphaproteobacteria; order Rickettsiales; family Deianiraeaceae; genus CAXNCX01. The sequence goes on from CAXNCX010000010.1 coordinate 12,009, forward strand.
TATACAAAATGCGACACTCCTAAATTTGAAATTATAGAGAAAGATATAAATAAAACTTACACACAGGGTGATGCAAACTTAAATTTTAAAAAAGACAAACTAACAACAATGCAAACTGGAATTACAAATGCAAAAATTAACGCTATTCAAAACCTCTTACCAAAACTTAGTGATCAGAAAATTGAAAAGCAAATAAATAATTTTAAACAAGAAAGAATTTTTTTAAATAAATGCGATGAAATTTTTATTTATTTATCAATCGATAACAATGAATACAACAACATTCTAAAAGAAAACAATTTAAAAACAGAGTAATGACTAATATAATTGAAAATGCAGTAATTATCTTGGCCGCTGGAAGCGGAGAGAGATTCTCGACTATTTATGACATGCCTAAACAATATGTTTCAATTTATGGCATACCAATTTTAAGACTTGCACTAAAAAACATACTAGATGTTGCAGAAATTGATGTAGCAGTGGTCGTAATAAAAGAAAAAGATCTGCCTTTTTATGAAAAAGCGACAGAAGGATTAAAATTACTACCATATGTAGTTGGTGGCTCAACAAGACAAGAATCCGTATTAAAAGGTCTTCAAGCACTAAAACATTTAAACCCTAAAAATGTTTTAATTCATGACGCAGCAAGGCCATTTGTCGAAAAAAAATTAATCAGAACGATTATTAAAGGTCTTGAAAATGCAAGTGGAATTGTACCTGCAATACCAATTTCTGATACAGTTAAAAAATGTAACAATGACACAATACTTTGGACAGTTGACAGAAGTAATCTGTGGAGATCTCAAACTCCTCAAGGGTTTCATTATGAAAAAATATTATCTTTACATGAAAAATATCAAGATCAAAATTTTACAGATGATGCCGCAATCGCTGAATATGCAAACATGGAAATGAAAATTGTTTATGGCTCAGAAGATAACATTAAAATTACCACTGATAGAGACTATTTTTTGGCAAAAAAAATATTTGAAAGTAGCATATATTTGGTTGAAAAAACACTACGAGTTGGAATTGGATATGATATACACCAATACACAGATAACATAGATGCAAGACCTTTAAAGTTAGGTGGTATAGATATAGAATGTGAAAAAAAAGTAATTGCTCATTCTGATGGAGACTGCTTAATTCATGCTTTAATTGATGCAATGTTGGGGTCTTTGAACTTAGGTGATATTGGTGAACATTTTAGCAATAAAGAACCTAAAAACGAAGGTATATCATCTGTTGCAATGTTAAAGAAAGTTAAATTAATGCTAGAACAAAATAACGCATTAATAAAAAATATTGATGTAAACATAATTTGTGAGGTGCCGAATCTAAAACAACATAAATCTTTAATCAGAAAAAATATTAGCGAAATTTTACAACTACATGAATCACTAATATCAATAAAAGCAAAAACAAACGAAACTTTGGACGCAATAGGTCAAAAACAAGCAATCGCATGTCAAGTAGTTGTAATGACAGAAATTGGGATTGTAAAATAAAAACTATTCTTTTGGCATTTTTCTCAAATAGAGTACGCTTGATACAAAACACACAACAAGCATTGTTGCAACTATTGAAATCATGGTGTTTTTATAGCCAAAATTACCATTGTGTTTTACAATACTCATAAGGCTTGTTATGAGTATTGATATAAGAGTTGAAAATAGCCAACTTAAAGAGGTCAAAGTTCCTCGAATAGATTGGTCTAAAATATCTTCAAAATGCTTTTCCATGCCGATTTGAATAAACAAGTGTATTAAAGAATACAAAACTAAAACATATATCAATTGAGGCTTGTATATAAATGCAAGACAAAGAAAAATAAATATTGATGAATTAAGCATTAAAAAACAGCTTTTAATGTTAAAAGGTTTTTTAAGTCTATAAACCACAAAAGAAGAGATGCCCGTCAACACCTTGGCATAAATTCCAAATTTAACGGTATCATCGGTTTTAAAACCCATATCAAGCATAATTATTGATGTCATAATACCTGCTTGCCAGCCAAAAAAGCTCGCTATACTGCTTACAATTACAAAATAAAGCACATAAGTTTTTTCCTTAAAAAAAGCAATTGATTTTTGAATAATCAGCTTGAAGCTTTTATTTTTCTCGTTATTAAGTCTGTTGTCTGGCAAAAAAAACAGCATCATGCTGGAAAAAGCAACAGGAATACAGCTAATTAGAATTAAAAAAGAATACCCAAATTTTGCTTTTACTTTCATTGCAAATATAGAAATTAAAACAATATAGACATCTCCTATAAGATAATAAAGACTTGTAATTTTATGAAATAATTTAGTTTTATCTTCAACCTTTAAAACATTATAAATATATGCGTTATATTTTCCATAAAAAGCACTATAAGAAATTCCATTAAGCATAATTCCTAAGAAAAATAAAGTAAAGTTGTGAATATTAAGCATTAAAAGAAAACTCACAATTTTTACAATCCTTGAAATTAACATGACATTTTTTGCACCAATTTTATCAAATAATATGCCAAATGGAACATCAACTACAAAACGAGAAATTTTTTTAACTGTCATCATCGCAGAAATCAGAGATATTTCAAGACCCATGTCACGCATATAAGCCATTAAAAACAAACAAAAAGGGCTTGTATGAAGAACTCCAAAAGTTACAACTTTATATGTAAATTTCACAACATTCATAATATTTCAGATAATATAGATGCACAACTTCTTTCCTTATCGTGCATATTTGATATTACATGCAATGATTTTTTTGCCCTTGTAAATGCAACATATAGCAATCTAGCCTTTTCAAGATCATTAGATTCTTTGTTTTTTTCTATTAAATCTTTGTAAAAA
>CAXNCX010000011.1:0-14444 GCA_964201065.1 Candidatus Deianiraeaceae bacterium
TCATTACTGAAAATGCTCAAAGTATAACTGATATTGATGTGTGATGTTTGGTATTGAATCTCTTCAAGTTTCATTTCTTTTAACACTACTAGCCTCTGGTCTTGCATTGCTGATGGATGTTAAAGAAAAAACCGCAAGGATAATTGCACTTTTTTCTTCTTTATTTTATTTAATTCAGGCTGTTTGTGGGTTTTTTTTCATAAAAGTATTTAAGCAAGATCTTTATTACACATTTGGTAACTGGCCATCTGACATTGGAATACAGTTTAAATACGGCTTACACGAATCTATGTTAATTTTGTCACTTGGAGCTGTGTTGTTAAGTTTTTGCTATACAATCATAAAACACTCTAAGCCATCTTCTTTTAAAGGCATTTTTCCCTTTATATTCTTTTTATTCACTGGTTTGACTGGTTTAGTTTTAACCAATGATATATTCAATCTTTATGTTTTTTTGGAAATAACAGCGGTTAGTTCTTTTGTGATTTTTTGTTCAAGATCTTATGTTGTAAATTTCAAAAATACATTCGACTACATACTAGTTGCAACGATTGGAAGTTGCTTTTTCTTAATAGGCGTTTGTGTTTTGTACATGGAAACAGGTCATTTGAATTTTTACTATATTAAAACGAATATTCAGTACGGAAACACTGTATACTTAAGTTATTTATTCATTTTATTTGGATTTTTATTGAAAATAGGCGTCTATCCTTTTCAGTTGATAATTAAAAATCTGTACTATCACACATCTTTTATTTTAATGTCTTTGATGTTTTGTGTTTCAAAGGTTATGTTTTTTGCGTTATTTAAAGTTTTATCTAACTGCTTTCCTGCAGATCTAAACACTCATATGGTATCATTTCAGTATTTCATGAGAATTGTGGCATTGTTTATAGTAACTATTTCTGCTATGCAGACTATAAACATTAAGGATTTTAAGAACTACTTGATACTCTCTTTTACAACATCTAATGCTTTTATTGTTTTGTTTTTGTTCTCTAGGTTAGAAATTAGTGTGGATTTTGTAAAGTTTTTATGTGCTGAAATTTTTGCTAAACATCTACTATGCTTAAATGCTGTAAAATTACTTACAAGATCAAAGTCAGATAATAAAATTTCGCTTTCTTGTTATAATTTTTTTGGAATTTTTGATAAAAATATGATTACAAAGTTATACTTAATTGTTTTGACGATTTCTGCTTCATATCTTCCTATTGGCACACATTTTGTTTTTAAAATTAACATACTCATGGGCATGATAAAGTCTGGATTTATTGTTGAATTTATAATTTTAATAATTTACTCTTTGGTGTCCTTGATATATGTTTGGCAACTTATTAACCCTGTTTTGCTTTCAAACAATGGGACTAAAACAACCAGCAGCATTCAGGAGCCTTTTTTCTATGAAATTATCACTTTGGTGTTGATGATGTTTTTATTTATCATGTGACATGCTATTTAATTACTACGGAGACAGTTTTGATTATAAAGGAAATCTATCTTTGTTAGAAACGAATATAATCGGAATAGTCGGATCTCGTATTTGTAGACATGAATTTCTAAAGATAGCACACGATGTAGCCTTGACCTGTATAGAAAATAATTTTACGATTGCATCTGGACTTGCAGTAGGCATTGATACGGCAGTCCATAATGCAAGTTTAAACAAGCCATCGATTTGTTGTCTGCCTGTTAATTTAGATTCATGTTATCCTATGTCAAATCTTAACATAAAAGAGACGATACTCACAAATCAAGGACTTTGCTTAAGTTTAAACAAAAAAAATAGACCAGAAAAGTATGATTTTTTAATAAGAAACAGGTTACTTGTAAATATTTCACATGCAATTATTATTGTTAATGCGGAGCGATATTCAGGGACTATTAATACTGCAAATGAAGCTATAAAACAAGGAAAAAAGCTGTTTGTTTTTGACAATGATTCTTCTGGAAATAGATATTTAATAGATCGTAAAAATGCCGCTAGCTTTGATTCTGTGTCAAGTTTAGTAAAACTTATCAACTAGTGACAGGTATTCTGTTGCTAGGCTACCTGTCAAGCCCCAGCGAGTGAGGTTCGCAACTCCGATGACTATGCAACTTTTAAGTTGAAAGCTTGAGCAACAGTTTGTTGTGCAGAATTTACTGCATTCCAAGCTGTCTCTCTTGCGTCATCTATAGCATTTTTGCCATTTATGGTTTTGTCGCTTTTAAGGATGCAACGATCCTGACGAAATGTACTCTTTATCAGCATGTCAAAACTGTTCACCCCCATAAGAATTTTTGGTGGAGGTGTTGGGCTTTGCAACCCAAGTCCACACTGTTTATTACAGTAAAATTTTATCGTCATAGACATAAGTCTTCTGATGTTGCATCATACAAATCATTTTGTCAAGATTTTATGCTTTTTTGACTTTTGTTATTTTTTTTATAAAATAAATATATAAACTTTATAAAAATTAATGTTAAGTAAGTATTCAGACAGAATAACAGTTGGTACATTTTTTATAACACTGTTGTCAAACTATACTTTTGGAGTTGCGACTTTTAGTGTTGCAAGTCAGCTTGCAATATTTGCCACTGTTGTTGTTTTTTTATTTATAAAAGCTTCAAATTTAGTGGGTAAATTTTTTAATATTCCTATTTTGCAAAGTAAACAAAAGCATGATAAGAATAATCCTGAGCTACTTAATTTGCCAATTATGAATCAAGAAAAACTAAAATTGATAAACTATGACATAAATAATCTAAAAAACATAGAAATTAAAAAAGACAATTCAAAAGTTATTGAAATTTCAAGTCTAAAAGAACTTAATAAAGTTGACAAAGTTTTGTAAGAATATGGGATTAATTTTTAGCCTTAAGTTTATTTATAAAAAGCCTCATATTTTGAGGAATGGGTATTGATTCCTGAATTTGATTTTTTTGATTTACTGAAAAAGCCTGTATCTGTATGTCGTCTTCAATTAAAATTATTTGAATTTTTTGGTTATTTTTGTTTTTTGAAATTATAATTTGATCTGCTTTGTATTTTTCAATACCATATTCCTTTGCAATAAATTTATAAAGACAATGAAAATTTTCTCTAACTTTTTTTGTTTGTGAGGTTTGAGTCTGCTGAACTTTTACTTCACCAAACTGACCTTGTCGTCTTAAAATTTTAACAACAGGATCCTCTGGGTATTCTTGTTTTCCTGAACATCCAAATATTATTAAAAAAGAGAAAAGTACTTTAAAATAAGTGTATATTTTAAGCTGGGGCGGACAACCGGATTTGAACCGGCGACATCTAGAATCACAATCTAGCGCTCTAACCAACTGAGCTATGCCCGCCATAATACAAAATATAAACTTAACTTGCTTTTTACACAATGTACTTTATTTGTTGAATGAAACTTTTTAAATATCAAGTATGTCAGATAAAGATAAAAAGATAAAGATATCGATTGGACCTGTAAATATAAACATAGACGAGGCATTGAAGAATTTTCAAAATGCTAAAAAAAATGTTGAAAAGTCACAAAAGAGTGCTTTTTTTAACAACTATTTTGAAAAAAAATCTTCAGAAACAGAGTCAGAAAAAAAGAGTTTTGTATCCAAAATTGACATGGAACCTATTAAGCAGGACAGGGATTTAAAAAATAAAAATGAACCTGCTTCGGAGCAAGAAAAAAATATTACGCCATTACAAACAAATTCAGATGAAGATGTCGATGTTGTTGTTGAAAAAATTGCCGCAAAGCACAGTTTTTCATTAAACTACGACTTTGATGCAAATGAATTTGCAAAACCTAAAGAAGTTGAAAAAGAAAAGAAAAAAGAACCTTTAAAAATAAATGCTGTAGTTGGTGAAAGGCAACAACCTAAAATTTTAAGCTCAAAACCAAAACTACATAAAAAAGAACCTGAAATTGACACAAGATCAGAAAGTCTTAAAAATGCTGATAAAAAGAAAAAGTTAGTTGTTAAAAAAGCAAGTGACACAGTTGACATATTTGATGAAGATTTCACATCTCAACACTTAGTAGAAGATGGCATTCAAGACTTTTATGGAAATAAAATTACCATAAAAACACAGAAAACTTTCGTCGAATCTCCTCAAAAAAAGACCAGAAGTGGAGGAGGGAGATTTAAAATCGGATCACTTTCTTTAAAGAAAACTGAGATAGTTTTAGAGGAAAAAATGACACTTAGAGACTTTGCAATTGCAATGGCTAAGCCTATTAAAGAAGTTCTAAAAAAAGTAAAAGAATATCAACAAGATATAAAATCACCAGATTCAGAAATTGATAACGATATAATGCAATTAATTGCTGAAGAATTTGGCTTTGCTGTAAAAGAAATAAGAAGAGCTAAAACAAAGTTAGAAAAGTTTTTAGAGTATTATGAATCAGGAAAAGGCTTAAAAGACATAATGAGAGAGCCTATTGTTGCGGTAATGGGGCATGTTGATCACGGAAAAACAACCCTTCTTGACACTATAAGAAAAACAAAAGTTGCTGAAAAAGAAGCAGGCGGAATAACTCAGTCGATCGGTTCTTATAAAGCAAACATAAAAGGCAGAGAAATCACTTTTATAGATACACCGGGTCATGCTGCGTTTACAAAAATTCGTGAAATGGGTGCAAGAGCAACTGATGTAATAATTATAATTGTTGCCGCAGATGACAGCTTGATGCCTCAAACTATTGAGTCCATAGAATATGCTAGATCAATGAATGTGCCAATTGTTGTGGCAATTAATAAAATTGATTCAAAAGGTGCAAATATAGAAAAAGTTAAAAAAGATTTAATAGCACAAAACTTGATTCCAGAAGAATACGGAGGGGATGTTCAGGTTGTTGGAGTTTCTGCGCTTAACGCTACAAATATAGATGAGCTTCTAAATGCAGTGCTTTTACAGGCTGATGTTTTAGATTTAAAAGTGAAAGAAAATAAATTCGGAAAGGGTGTTGTAGTGGAGGCTAGATCTGACAAAAATCTTGGAAATATAGCACAGGTTATAATTAAAGAAGGTGTTTTTACACAAGGGGCGATTATTTGTTCTGGTGAATATTCGGGAAAAATAAGAATACTAAAAGATCACACTGGAAAGCCTGTTAAGGTCTCTCATTATTCAGATCCAGTGCAGATCATAGGATTAGACGGACTTCCTCAAACTGGTGATGAAATTTTTGCAATAGACAGTGATGAATATGCGAAAATACTAAATACATACTACATAGAAAGTCGCGCGGCTAGTAAAATTCAAGAAAGAGAACAGTTAAGCGATGAGGCATTTTTATCTATGCTTGGTGGCAAGACTAATCCTAAAAAAGTTATAAATATAATTTTAAAAGCTGATGCACAGGGTAGTTTAGATGGAATTTTGCATCTAATAAAAGACGTTAAACATCCAGAGGTTGATGTTGAAATTAAATATGCAGGAATAGGTAATGTTACAGACTCTGATGTTGATAAAGCTGAAATTACAAAATCAAAGATTGTAGGTTTTAATGTATCTCTTGCAAATGGAAAGCTAAATCAAAGAATAGAGAAGTTAAAACTTGATGTTCGTTATTATGATGTTATATATAGAATTATTGATGACTTAGAAAAAAATATTAAAGATGTTATTGATCCAGTAGAAAAAGAGGTAATTCTTGGTTCCGCATCCGTAAGAAAAGTCTTTAATGTTTCAAAGGTAGGTATAATTGCTGGTTGTGTGGTTGACAATGGAAAGATTGAAAGACGCGCCTTTGCAAAAGTAATGAGAGGAGTTGACATGATTTATTGTGGTAAAATTGAATCTCTAAAAGAAGCTAAGCTTGAAATTAAAGAGCAAACCACATGGCGTGAATGCGGTATTGCAATTGAGGGCTTAACAGAGCTTAAAGAGGGCGATAAAGTCGTGTGTTTTATAAAAACTTTTGAGTAGGTTTTTGTCATGTTTGGTTTTAACATCAAATTGATACAGGTTTTTTTGCTTTTTTTAGTTTTAAGTTGTGATGGGTTGTTTTTTATGCAAAAAAAAGTATTTATTTTTGACTTTGATGATACAATTTGGCAAAGAACTTCTTGGGTTAAAGAGCTTGAAAAACATGGTCGAATTAAAAATAGCGATGAAGTTTTAAAAACTCTTCATGAGTTTAAAGTGATCAAAAATGAGTATTCAGCAACTCACGAAACTTTCAAAAAACATAATATAAAGCTAACTTTAGAAGATGTCAAAATTGTTCAAAATCTAATGAAGTCTAGAGTTGACGAGCAAATTAAACAAATTATCAAAAACATTCAAAAAGACGGTGGTGATATTTTTATTATTGGTGGTGGAGTTTATGGTTGTGCATTTATATCAGATGTAGTAAGTGATATGAATATAAAACCAGAGAATATTTTCTCAGGTTATTTTAATGGTTTTTCAGATGTGGAGTTGGTCAAAGTTTTAAATAGTGGCTATAAATATTATAACTGTAAACATCCCAACTCTTTTACGCCAGAAAGTCATAAAAAAAGTGATCTAGTAAGATTTTTAAAAGATACTGGTAAAATCTCCTCTGCTACAAAAGTTATTAACATAGGTGACGGCCTTAATGATTTAGAGATTTTTACAGCAAAAGAATCAGATGTTTTTATTGGTTTTGGCCTTTATAAACAAAGAGAAGAAGTAGTAAAAAACGCAACTTATTTTGTAAAGACACTTGAAGATTTTAAAAAAGTTTTAAAAAGTTTAAACAAGTCTTAATTTAAAATTAGACAAGTTTAAACATAGGTTTGGTTTAAAACGATATATTTAAACCAATTCCTGTCATTTCTAGTTCTGAATTTGCTGAAGAGCCTACTTGTTGAAAACTACCACTTTTCCAATCTATTTCAGCTAGATTTTTACCCTGCATGTATTTATAAAATACATATATTCCAAGCCACACATTTTCAGCAGTCGATATTTTAAATTTATTTTCCAGTTTTAAATCAAAACCAAATGTTTTACTTAATTCGTTTTGTTCAAGTTTCCAATCGTATCCAGGTCCATTATAACCCCAGTATGACTGCTTACTGTGATGTTGTAAGGGTAAAAAGAATTTAAGCTGTGCAATATATTTATTGTCGTCATGGTTGTTTTTTACAAATTCACCTCCAACTACAACACCTCTGTAAACTGTGTTAGTGTGTTGCGACTCTTGTTCGCTATTGTAAAAACTTGCTGTTTTTGATGTTCCGTTTATTACTACCTGCATAACGCCTTTGGGTTTCATTGTGTAATCTCTGTTTGCAATTCCATAAAGTAGCCAAAGTTGATTTGTTTTGTGCTCCATTATTAGACTTGAAAGCCCAAGTTCCAATTCATATCCGCTGCCACGCATACTTTTTGTAATATTATACGCAGCAAATGATCCATTTGAATTATTAAAATCGTCATCCGTCATTTCGCCTCCAGAAAATTTATAATACTGACCAGATAGATAGACTTTATTTTTTGAATTTATCTCGTAGCTAAGTTTTAAATTGCCAAAAGAAGACTTAGAATCACGCCATTTTAAAAGAGAATGCGCTGTCGTATCAATGTTGTAGTTAAAAGTGCCTACGCCACCGCCAAGTTCAACTTCTAGTTTGTTTTTGTTGCTATTTAAAATGTTTTTTATGTTTTCAAACAATAAATTTTCGTACTTTTTATTTTGTTGAAATATTCTTATGAATTCTGGATTTCTTGAGCTCTTTTTTCCTGTTTCTCGAGGTGCCGTATCTTTATCTATGTTTTCATTTGATGCAAATACATTTAAAAAGTTTGAAAAACATAAGAAAATTATTATTAATGTTTTAAGCATAGGAAGTTGGGTTATTAGAAATAAACGATGTTGATTTATTTTTTAAAAATCAACATCGTTTTTAATTATTAGTAGAATTATTAAAATTAACTTGTTTTGTTTTTAAAATTTGGTTTAAAACGATATATTTAAACCAATTCCTGTCATTTGTAAGTTTGAATTTGCCGAGCCTGCTCTTTCAAAATTACTACCTGTCCAGTTTATTTCAGCTAACTTGTGGCCTTGCATGTATTTATAAAATACATATACCCCAACCCATGTATTTTCAGTATTTGATAGCTTAAATTTATTTTCTAGCTTTAAGTCAAAACCAAATGTTTTACCGATTCCGTTTTGTTCAAGTTTCCAATCGTATCCAGGTCCATCGTAGCCCCAGTATGACTGCTTACTGTGATGTTGGAGAGGCAAAAAGAATTTAAGTTGTGCAATGTATTTATTGTCGTCATGGTTGTTTTTTACAAATTCACCTCCAACTACAACACCTCTGTAAACTGTGTTCGTGTGTTGTGATTCTCCTGCGTCCTTATTAAACTCGCCTGTTCCTGCTGAGCCATCTATTTTTACTTGCATATTACCTTTTGGTTTCATCGTGTAATCTCTGTTTGCAATTCCATAAAGTAGCCAAAGTTGATTTGTTTTGTGCTCCATTACTAAACTTGACAAGCCTAGTTCTAACTCATATCCGCTACCACGCATACTTTTCGTGTTGTTGAAAGCGGCAACTGAGCCATCTGAGTTATTAAGGTCGTCATCCGTCATTTCGCCTCCAAAAAATTTATAATACTGACCAGATAGATAGACTTTATTTTTTGAATTTATGTCATAAGTAAGTTTTGCATTGCCAAAAGTAGATCTAGAGTCTCTCCATTTTAAAAGAGATGCCGCGTCTGTGTCTATTTTGTAGTTAAATGTACCTATACCACCACCAAGTTCAACTTCTAGCTTTTTTTTCTTACTATTTAATTTTAATGTGTTGTCTAGCTCTGTGATTAATTCATTTTTGTAGTTTTCGTTGAAGCTATTTGTTTTATTTTCTTCTACGATTTTTATGGCTTGTTTATTTTTTGTATTGAGTAGGTTTTTTGAGGTTTGTGGTTTTAGATTTTTATCCGATGAAAATACATTCAACGAAGATAAAGCTAAAAGGATTGTAGTTAAAGTTTTAAACATAAGTACAACTTTTAATGCCAAGCATGGTATATGATGTGTATTTAAAGGTCAAGCAAAAGGTTTGTTTTTTAGTAGAATTTATAAAAAATTATTCAAGATTTAGGTTGGAATAAACCTCAACGACATCTTCGAGTTCTTCTAATTTTTCTATAAAATTTATTAATTGCGTTTTTTTATCTTCATCGGTGTCAACGGTATCGTTTGGTTTCCAGATTAATGAAGCAGAAGAGGGCTGTTGACTTAAAATTTTACTGCATTCTTGTTCAATTTTATGAAAGTCTTTGTATTCTGTTTCAATAAAAAAATCACCCTCAAAATCATATATATCAACAGGGTCTAGCTCTGATGCCTTATCAAAGAACTCTTCAAAATTCATTGTAGGTTTTTCGTATTCAATTAGTCCGATGTATTTAAACATAAATTCCAGTGAGCCTGTTTCAACGAGGTTTACTTTTGCTTTGCCAATACACGCTTTAATGTCTGAGACGCTTCTATTTGTATTGTCTGTTGAGCATTCAACGATAATGCTAACTTCTCCTGACGATAAGTTGTACCTTATGTCGTGAAAAGCTTTTGAGTTGCCTTCTCCAGAGGCTTTTTTTATCGCTTTTTCAATAAGTTCTTTTGAGACATTTACGCTTCTTGCTTTAATTATTGCAAGTTTTAGCTTATGATTTAGCTCAGGATCTGGTAAACCAGATTTTGCTGCAATATAAATTTCTCGTTGTGCTTTTGTAAAAACTTTTGCACGCTTTTTATCTTGAGCTGCCTTTCTGTATTTAATGTTAGCATATTTTGAATGACCTGCCATATTTTTATTGCTTTTTTTATTAATTCATTTTATGGATAAATAAAAATCAACAAATAATATCTATATTAAATGTTAGTCTACGGTCAAAGTTACTATAAAAGACAAACTCAAACATTTTGTATTGTGAACTTAAAAAGTTCAAGGCTTTATGTATTTTTGTGTAGCTTAGCACTCTGCTTTATTAGTGTTTTAAGCTTATATTCTATTTCAGGTGGAAAATTTTATGTATGGGCTTATAAACAAATGATGTATGTGTTTTTAGGTTTGTTTGTAATGTTTTTTACTGCTGGTTTTAAAGATGATTTTATTAGACGAAAAGCATATCTTATGCTAATCGTTAGCGTTGGATTTTTAGCTTTTGTTAAGGTAGGTGGCACAGTTGGTATGGGTGCAAAACGATGGATAGATTTTAAATTTTTTAGTTTACAGCCATCTGAAGTTTTTAAACTTTGTTCAGTTTTGGCTTTTGCAAGACTTTTTGATAAAATAGAAACAAAAAGTTTGATACTTTCATTTTTTGATTTTGCTTTTTTGCTTTGCTTATTTTTATGTGGAGTTATTTTGATTATTTTACAGCCTGATTTTACGACTTTTGGAGTATGCTTGATGATTGTTGCAGGTATGTTTTTTGGAGCCGGAATTAGAGCTATTTTTATTATCATTTCATCTGTTGTATCGGTATTTGGAATGATTTTTGGTTGGTTTTTTGTGCTTCATGATTATCAAAAAAACAGAGTATTGACATTTTTAAATCCAGAAAGCGACCCTTTGGCGGCTGGTTATAACGCGATTCAGTCTAAAATTGCAGTTGGTTCTGGCGGATTTTTTGGAAAAGGATTGTTTAAGGGAACTCAGGTACAATTAAGCTATCTTCCTGAAAAACATACGGATTTTATTTTCACTAGCATATCAGAAGAAATGGGCTTACTGATTGCAACATTTATACTATTTTTATATGGCTATATTTTTTATTATATTAACTTAGTTGCACATACTTCAAAAACGGTATTTCAAAAAATGACAGTTTTGGGCTGCGGAATGTTTATTTTTACACATGTTGCGATTAATATTTTTATGGTACTTGGGATGTTTCCTGTCGCAGGAATACCGCTTCCATTTTTGTCTTACGGAGGAACTTCTATGTTAATGAACATGGCTGCGATCGGAATTATCATGGGTATTGACTACAGAACTGCAAATTAGATATAAATACTATGCTAAATTATCCTCAAATTAATCCAGTTATATTAAGACTTACAGAGCAACTTGCGGTAAGCTGGTACTCGCTTGCATATTTTGTGGGGATTATGTATGGAATGCACTTTTCTATATGGGCTTCTCGTAGATATAATTTAGGTTTTGAGAAAAAAGAGATAGAAGATGTATTTGGCTTTGGAATTTTAGCACTTATATTTTTTGGAAGACTAGGGTATGTTTTATTTTATGGCTTGAATCATTATATTGTAAAACCAATTGATATTGTAAAAACTTGGGAAGGAGGAATGTCTTTTCATGGAGGATTTTTAGGTGTCATGATTGTTTCCTATATTTTTTGTAGAATTAAAAAGCTAAATTATTTAAAACTTCTTGATTTAGTAGCCGTATCAACTCCACTTGGTATTATGCTTGGCAGAATTGCAAATTTTATTAACGCTGAGCTGTACGGAAGAACAACAAACTCTTGGATTGGAATGATTTTTCCAACTGATCCAAAGTTTATTCCTCGTCATCCAAGTCAGCTTTATGAATCTTTTTTAGAAGGGTTTGTTTTGTTTATAATCATGAATTTGATGTTTTTTAAGTTTAAAAAATACAACAAAACTGGGTTTATTAGTTCATTTTTTTGCATATTTTATGGATTATTTAGGTTTATTGTTGAGTTTTTTAGAGAGCCTGATGTTCAAGTTGGTTATATTTTTAAAGTATTTTCAATGGGGCAGGTGCTAAGTATTTCAATAGTGATGATTGGAGTTTTTATTGCCGTTAGGTTTAAAATATTTAAAAATGGAGATAAAATATAAACTCGTTGATTCAATGCCATTTTTAGTCTCTGAAGATGCACGAAATAAGAATGATTTTATATTTTTCTGTGAGGCATCTGATGTTAATTATTTTTACGGGCTTTTTAAATTTTTTGTTAAAGAAAAGACCGTTTTTTCACTTGAAATGAAGGATGATGTAAACTTTAATTCAAGTTCAAATATTTTTGCACTTAGTGGCTTTCAAAAACAGATAAACTCTTGTAAGGAGCCTTCTGCATTGATATTACCTGTGAATTATTTAATTAAAATCTCTGATAAGAACACCGTTACAAATAGCTTGATTTTACAAAAAGGTCAAAAAATAGACATCACGCTTTTTAATAAACAGATGGTAAAACTTGGATATAAAAGGACGGATACTGTCAGAGAATGTGGAGATTTTTCTAACAGAGGGGAGGTTATTGATATTGGATTTTTAGACTACGGAGTTAGAATTGTTCTTGATTATGATGTTGTTGATAAGATTAGAAAATTTGATTTTATTGAGCAATACGCACAAAAAGAAATGAGTGAAATTGAAGTGTTTTCATGTTCAGAGGAAGATTTATTTTTATACCTACCTCAGAAATTCAAAACTGCCTATATTCAAGATTCAGTTTTGAAGGAATTAATTGTAAATCAAAGCGTATTTTTAAAAGAAATCACTCAAAATACAGATCGTTTTGAAATTACAACACTAAAAAGATTGATCTAAACCTCATTTTCGTGTTCACTAAACACGCTACACTCTAGACTGTTTTCTGGTTCAGGTAATTCTTCCTTCTTTTTTATATCAAGTTTTACCACAGCATGTTCTAGCATTTGGGTTTTACATTCATCTATAAATCCTTGATACCCATCTATCCGTTCATAACAATTTTTTTCAATATCATTTTGTATGTTTTGTATTATCATATTCAAAAGAGCTTCGTTGACCGTTGTTTGTTTAGAATGATCAGAGTTGAAGTTTGTATCAATTCTACTTTTTAATTCAGTATGAAAACCATCTATTTCCTTTTTAATAGGATTTTGATCCTTTAACTCTTTATATACTTCGTTGTTTTTGTAATTTACATAGTTTTTTATGCTTTTTAAATTTTTTAAAATACTATAAAGTTTTAAATTGAATTCAAATCTATTTTGTTCTTTTTCTGTGAACACTTCTTTTTTTAAGGAATTTATTTTTTCGATATATTCTTCTTTTGAAGCCTTAAGACTATTATCGAATTCCTTATTCGAATTTATTTTAGGCATAGAAACAAATGGTTGACAATTCTGCCCAAATCCAACATGTATTCCAAGTAAAGGAGAGGTTGTGTAAAATGATAAAAAACTACTGTAACTGTTTTGTTTGTTATTATTTTTCATTTGAACGCTGTGATTGTTTATAGCATAAATCTTGTCAATTATATCCTCTTTTTTTGCTAATAAATCTTTATTCATGATGATAGCTTTATCGTCTTTACTGAATTTTTCATCTAAAAACTCAGGTACATAAATTTGATGAAGCTTGTATGGTGTGTAATGCTTAAAAGTATGAGTTATATTTTCGTTATGGAATTTCTCATTGTCAAAAACATAAACATCAGAAATTTTATCCTCTCCAACATTTTGTAGATATACATTTTGTAGATATGTTTTCAGTGGACTTCCTTTATCAATAGCACCACTAAAGGCATAATATATTTGATTAGGATGCCACAATTCTTGCATTGCCTCCGTATTCATTTTATATAAACTTAAACCATGATGAAGAAAGCTCTTGATGTCATACCGATAATCATTTATTCTTTTTTTATCTTCTTTATCAAGATTTGCAATATTAAAAATCTTACCATTAATATTGACTTGTAGGTTATCACCCTTTACACTGCAAGCATTCAAAATGCATTTACCATAGTCGTCACTATCCTTATAATGATTCAAATTCATTGGTGAGCAAAAAATAACTTTCTTTTGCTCATCTGGTGTGAATGAAGATTTTAAAAGATCAAAAAACCTATGATCTTTGTGGATTGCACCTATAGACAAAAAGCCAAATCTGACCGTTTTACCTTCTTTTATCGCTTTTTTCGCAGTTGCCACTTGTAATGTAAAATTTTCTTCAATTAAATCGCTATCAGGATTTGCACCTCTGCCGTTTTTAAAAAGAGTATCGTCTATATCAGAAACTACAAGAACATCACCTTTTTTTCCGAAGTTTGTATTTATTATTTTATCGATCGGGTTTTTTTCTTTAAATTCTTTTCTTATTTTGTATCTTTTGTAGGCTGCTTGAATTTTCGTTGCTGATTGTTGTTGTAAAGTTTTATTTTCTTTTTCTAGTCTTGCTTGATCTTCCGCTTCTTTTTGTTGCCTTTGTCTTGCTATTTCTTCAATTTTTTTAATTGCTTCTTGTTTTTCTTTCAAAAAAATCTCCGCCAAGTCAACAGAATTAAAGCCCATTTTCGTTGATTTGGGTTTTTGAAGATCGTTATATTGTTTTTGTATAGTCTTTAAATTTCCTATCTCTGTCCCATTTTCATGATAAAAATTTTTTGTATGTTTGTCACGATAAATTGTTGTCTCAACGCCATTTTTTGTAGCCTTATATGGCACCAAGACTTTATTTACGCCATTAATCTTGATTATTTTCCC
>CAXNCX010000012.1:0-14332 GCA_964201065.1 Candidatus Deianiraeaceae bacterium
ATGACTTAAAGAATATTTCAATTTTACGATCTGATAACAAACTAGGTGCGATAAATAAAGATGATGAAATATACGAAATAAATAAATTCAATGGAGAACAAAAATTTGAAAAAACAACACTATCACAAATAAACAAAATAGTTGAAGCAAAAATAGTAAAAAATATAACTAAAGAAAATAGACTAGATTTAAAATACCAACCCGGAATACCTGTTTGTTATGATATTGGTTATATTAATGAGCAAAAGCAAGCGATACTCGACATATCAGCTGATTCAGAAAACAATCAAAAAGAGTTCTACATACGAAAAAAAGATGACACAACCATGTCATCAGATAATCAAAAAATATTTTTAGACTGCTTGGCACAAGTTTTTTTATGGCAACAACCCCCAGTAGTAAGACAGCCTGAAAATATATCATTTTTTAAAAAAGTAAAAAATTGGTTTAAATTACAATGTTCATCCAATCAAATCAACAGAATTGTTCCAATACAACAAACTCTAACTTTACCAAAGCATAGCGATTCTGAAAAACAAGAAATGCTTAACAAACTTACACCATTTATTGAAAAATATAACATTAAACGCCGTAAAAACACATACCTAGATAAGGAAAATAAAAAAATAATTTACTGTGAAGATGTAGACAAGATATTACACAGATATGATACATACAAACCTCTTTACAATGTAAAAAAAGATGTTATAGACAAATACAAAGAGCATCCAGATGTAATACTTTCAGAGTATAGCTATCAAATTCACCCTATTACGATCACTAAAGAAAAAATCCAAGAACATATCAAAAAAGTCGAAGAACTTGAACTTGAAGAAAAGAACAATTTGGAACAACAAAACCTCAATAATAATTTACTAAATCAAGTGGAAGACCCTCATGTTGAAGCCCCTCATAATTCATCACAAAATATTCAAATGGAATCAAAACTAGGTCATTACGACCACTAATATCATATAATACCTCATAGTCTTAGCATGATTTTTCACTGAAGACAACTTAGTTCTTTTTCTTGACATTTAATAAAACATTTTCAAAATTAATTAACAGTGGGGGTGTAGCTCAGTTGGTTAGAGCACTTGCCTGTCACGCAAGGGGTCGCGAGTTCAAGTCTCGTCACTCCCGCCATTGTTTAAATTTTACTTGTATTTACAAAAAAAACAGATACTTAAATTATAATTAATATCTTAACACATGAAGCACGAAAATCTAACAAAATTACTTGCAACAAGTTATGTTTTATATGCAAAAGCACAAAACTATCACTGGAATGTAAGAGGTCAAAATTTTATTTCTGTACATAAATTTTTAGAAGAAATTTACTCCTCTAAACCTGAAATTATTGACGAAATTGCTGAAAGAATTGCGCAATTAGGTCAAAAAGTATCAGGAACTCTAAAAACTTACACAGAAATGTCTTTAATATCTGAAGGAAATAAAGACTTAACAATGATCGAAATGATGAAAGATTTAGTCGATTCATATAAGACAGTTATTAACTTTATTAATAAAATCATCCCTGAATATCAAAACGACATCACAACAAACGATTTATTAACAAGAATAACCGTTGGCTATGAAAAAGAAAAATGGCTTATTGAATCTATGATAGAGGCTTAAAGGACTAGTTTTGGCTTTACTCCGCAAGAAGTAAGAAAATTCCTTACTTTGTAGGCATCCAAGCCCTTAACATTAGTTGCAGAGCCTACCATTTTAATAACAAAAGCAGAAAACAAACCACTAACTTCATATCCACCTGCTTTTCCGATTCCTTGTTTACTTTTAACAATCATTTCAATTTCAAGCTCTGTAAGTCTTTTAACTTTTAATCTTGTTTCAGATATGTCTAAGTTTGTTTTTCCTGTAAAACAATCATGAACGCAAATTCCTGAGTATATTCTGTGATTTGTGCCAGAAATTTTATTCATATAAGCCCGCACATCCTCGTCTGTTTCTGCTTTATGAAGAACATCCCTGCCCTTAACTGCAACTGTATCTCCTGTTATTATAACACATTGATGGCCGTGTTTTTGTTTAACCAATTCTTGAAGTGCTTTGTTCTTTTCAAATGCAAGACGCTTAGCAAGTGCAAAGGGTTTTTCTCCTCTTTTTGGAGTTTCGTCAATATTGCTGGAGATTATTTCAAAATCAGTATATCCAATATTTTGTAAAATCTCTTGTCTGCCTTGAGATGCAGAACCTAAAATTAATATTTTTTTCATCTCAAATAAACCTAAAACAAGAAACAAGTGTCAAAACAAAAGTGACATACACCCAGAATTTTACTATTGAAGCTATTTTAAAGGGCTGAATTTTGAAGTTAAACTGAAAAAGTCTTTTAAAGTTTAACGGCAGTGGTGTAATTTTAAAAGTATCATCGCAGTATCTTTTCCACTCATCTTTATATCTTCTGGCTAAAGATAGCTCATGACGATTGATTCTAAACAATGTCAATACAAAATAAAAAACAAATAAAATAAAGCGTAGAAGGTTGTTATTCAATAAAAACAATAAAGACGCTTGCGAGCAAAATCTAAAAAACAAAAATGGGTGTCGACATAAGGCATAAACTCCGCGAGTTTTTAAAGACTTACTGTCTACATCTGTACACACAGTAAGCATCTGAAGTGCAACGAATAGATTAAAAACTATAAGAATTAACGAAACTTTTGAAGAGTAAGGTATTATATAAGATGTTCGTCTTAAAATAAAAACAAACAAAGTAAAAAGAGACAAAAAAGAAGCCTCAGAATAAAGGATGAAATACAAAAAAAATTTTCTAGAAAGACCATTAAATTTCGGCATCTTGAATTTCTCTAACCTTCTTGTAGCGCTTTACGATTTCAGCATTACGCATCTTTCTTTTTCCAGCTTTAGAAGTTTTAGACATTCTTTTTCTATATTCTTTGTATATCCCTTCCCTTGCAGCGGTTAAAAACAAGGAGTTTATAGCTTGATTTATATTATCAGCAGTAAAATTTATTAACATTTAAAAAAACATTTGCAAAAATGAATAATACTAATCTAATTATTTGTCAATGTTTTTATTCGCATGCAAATCAAATTACAAGAAGATATTCAAGACTTAAGCGGGTTTTTATCAGAATTTGAATATATAATTACGCCAAACAAACTAGCAATACCTAAAAATATCAATAACAGCTCAAAAATTATTGAACTAATAAAGCCTATAAATGCCAATTTTTTCTCTGAAAAAGAAATTGAAGAATACATATATCAGAGTTTACAACTCAAAAACTATCGACATGAGTATGCAATTACGACTATCAAAAAACAAAAAGAATTATTAAATGAGTTTTTTTTGTATGCCAATATAGAAAAAATTTACGATCTGCCTTGTAAATCTAAAGATGTTGAATTTTTGATAAATTTTTTAAAAAATAAAACAAAACTTCATAAAAATGAAGCAATAAGACAAAATATAAAAGAAGAAATAGAGAAAATTAATACAATCTTGGAATACAATCCAAAACTTGTATTAATTGATATAACAAACACCGAACAGTCTGATATTAAAAATCTTATAAACCTTTTAAGCAAATACCAAAACGCAACTTTTTTGTCAAAATACGCCTATTCAACAGACAAATTAACACAAAATAATGCATATCAATACGATATAACAATTTACGATAATATCGCACAAAAAGAGTATGAATTGAAAAATTTAGATCATTATCAAATTGGAAGCAAACTATTTCACGACACAAATAGAGCAGAAAACCTTGATTATATTCAAAAAATACAAGCAAAAAATAAGACTCAAACTGGGGCACAATTTTTCAAAAAAACAAAAAATAAATTTAACACATTCAAAGAAGAACTAGATCAAAAAATGCACATCTCAACAGAAAAAGAGAATGAAAAATTCGAAACCCTTGAGTTACTAGAGTATATCAATAATATATACAACGCAAATACAAACATACACAAAACATATAAAAATATAAGCATAAGCTCTCTAAACATAAATAGCACAATGCCACGCAATATCACTCAAGAACTTGGTATGCCAGATGTAAAAATTAAAAAAATTAACTTTATAAAACATATATTATCTCATATAGATGACACCCAAAACGCAAATATTCATGTGGAGTATTCAGTTTTTAAAAATAACAGAATCCTGTTTGAAAAACTTGCTTCACTCACCTCTGGTAAAACAACTCAATTTAACATGGAAATCAAATCAAACAATCAAGTTGCAAAAAAATCTCAAATAGAATATTATTCAAAAATGCCTAAACAAATATCTCCAAGTTCAATAGCACAATTAAACAAAAATCCATTTTCATTTTACTTACAAAAATGTTTAAATATCGAATTTAAAAGAAGATACTTTCAAGAAAATATTTTTGGATTTGGAAAGGCAATTCATGACACAATTGAAGAATTTTCAAATTCAATACACAAACACAATGAAACGCCAGAATTGTCAAAATTCATCAAAATTGCAAAGATAAATCTACCCAAGGAAAACATAGATATCGACACAAATCTTTTGTACAAAATAAAAACTTTTAACATTGGAAAAGAAATTATAAAACTTGAAAAACAAACTATAGAAAAAGGCTACAAGGTTTCTAACGAAGAAAATCTTCACATTCAAATAAACGACAATATTCGTCTTTATGGAAGAGTTGATAGAATTGAAAGATTTGGAGAGGAATGTAGGATTATCGACTTTAAAACTGGAGATATTACTCAGTATAGCTACAATTCAGAAAAATCTGGAAAAGCTACACAGCTTTCAATTTATGCTATAAATAAAAAATGCACAGAGTTAAAATATTTTAGAATTTCAGGTGAAAAAACAGAGGAAAAAATCATACAAAACAAAAACGATTTAACCATATCTCAGCTTTCAAGCTTTGTACTAAATCAGATCAAAAATGTGATTGATTTCTATGAAAAAGAAAGCTTTAAATACAAAAAAATCAACTTTATTGATTGCTATGAAAGTGATGTTATTACAGATTTAATAGTCAGAGAAAAGCGTATTCTGTAGAGTTTTAAAATAGCTTTCTCATACCATAAAATGATTGACTTTTAAAAAAACAAAATAAAAATCTTTTGGAGGCCTGTGTGATGGAATCGGTAGACATTACGGACTTAAAATCCGTTGGCCATTATGGCCGTGGCGGTTCAAGTCCGCCCACAGGCACCATCTGTATATTTTAGAATTAACAATTAATTCTGTGTCTGTAGCTAAAGTTTTCAAATCTTTTATAAAATTTTTTTTTAGCGTTCTTAAATCATTTACAGATAAACGCATTTTTCTAAAAAAATTGTGTGTAGAAATAATAAACATAGGCTTAAATTCTACTTTAATTGTCGGATTAACAGGTTTTTTTGCAGGAGGTGTTGTCTGTCTTCAGCTGTATTCTGGTCTTGCAAAATTTGGAGCAACCTCACAAATTCCATCCGTGTTAATCTCTACAATGCTCAAAGAACTAGGGCCGGTATTATGTGGCTTGATGTTTTGTGCAAGAGTCTGCTCCTCAGTTGCTTCTGAAATTGCAACAATGAAAATGAATGAAAATCTCAAAACTCTCACATCTTTAAACATAAACCCCGTTTCTTACATCATAAAAACAAAGCTAATCGCGACTTTTTTTACGGCTCCAATTTTGCATCTTGTCTCTGTAATATTCGGCGTCTTTGGGGGTGTTTTAATTTGTGTTGGAGAGTTTAATATGTCACAAATAAGCTTCTTAAATTCGCTATACGATGCTTTTTTAAAAAGAGATTTACTAATTGGAATATTTAAAATACTTACATTTTCAATTTGTTGCATGTTTATTGCATCATACAAAGGACTGAATTCACAAGAAAGCTCAACCGGTGTAAGCGAAGCAACAACGCTAACGGTTGTATATGGTTCAATTATGGTTTTGGCATTAAACTACTTTTTAAGCTATGTTTTTTTAATATGAATAAGGAAATTGAAAAACTCAAAAATTCTATTATTGAAAAAATTAAAAAACAAAAAGATTTTCAGCTAAGCACAAGTAAAACTTTTTTAGAAGAAATAAAGCAGTTTAAAAAACAAATCAAAGAGATGATAACAATAATTCAAAAAAAAGTTTAAGCAATAAAAGATTGACCTTTACAAATTTTGTTAATTATATTAACTCAAACAAGCTTCAAAATTTATGCAGAATATTTTAAACGAAACACTTTTTAAAATAGATGATGTTGCAAAAAACTACATAAAGAGCCTTCTTGAAGAAGAAAAAGGCAGAGGCGATGTTTTTCTAAGACTAATTGTTGAAACAGGAGGCTGTGCAGGTCTAAAATACCATTATATAGTCGACGACTATTTATCAGAAGATACAGACTTTATGTACTTAGATGGTGAGAAGAAAATCTTAGTAATTGACGACTACTCTTTAGAATACCTCAAAGGCTCTCAAATGAATCTTAAAGAAGACCTAGAATCAACTGAACTAAAAATAACAAACCCAAATGCAGACGGATCTTGTGGTTGTGGCAGTTCTTTTAGTTGCTCCGGATCTTAAAAAGCTAATTAATCATTAATACATAAAATATGTTAAAATTTATAGAAAAAATAAAAAACTTATATCAAAAATTTATCCAAAAGGAAGTTAAAAACTACAAAATTATTATAGCTTTAACTTTATTGTTGCCAATGCACGGCTTAATAATGATGTGCAAAAATCCACAATTAATGTACGGCACAAAGCTCCATGAGGTGTTATTTGGCATAATGATTATTTTTGTATCACTTTTCTTTTTTCTAAACCTCTTCACCCTACTTGTATCATTCGGCATTAATTCTTTAAAAAAATCATTTTATATACTTCTTCTTGTAAGCTCTGCTGTCGCTGGTTTTTTTACGAATTTTTACGGAATAGGAGTTACTAAAAAAATAATGCTAACCGCAGTTGACGCTCCACAGTCTGAATTACTTGGTGTGCTTTCTTTTGAGCCACTTCTTTATATAATAATAACAGGCATAATTCCGTCATATATAATCTTTAAACAAAAAATTAAAAAACACTCACATGGGTTTTTAAGAGCAATTGCAACTCATGTTTTTTACATATTTTTTAGCTTATTTGCAGTAATTTTTTTAGCTAACTTAAATACAGATTTATTTGCTAAAAATATAATCAAAAATGTCTACCTTACCCCTGTAAATGTAATAACTAGCACAATCAACATGGTGGCTGAAAAATTTGGCAAACGCATTGGAAAAACAAAAATTAGATATGAAATACAAGGAAATTTTACACTAAATACTCAAAAAGATTTAAATTTTGTACTTATAATTGGAGAAAGTGCGAGAGCCAAGAGTTTTGAAGTGCTTGGCTACCAAAAGCCGAACAATCCAAATATAAAAACAATTCAGAATCTTCATACAAAAGTTGTTCAATCTTGTGGCACTCTCACGATGTACTCCGTTCCTTGTATTTTATCATTTATGAACGAAAAATCATTCTCTTTAAATCACAATGAAAAATCAATTGTAAGTCTATTTAAAAAGCTAGGCTTTGCAACTTACACAGTGCAAACAAATTCAGGCTCAGGTGCCGATGATTTATTCAATAACTTTTTCCTTGAAAGTGGTAATTATATAAAATTTTCACGCAAATACGACGGTGATAAAGAAGTTTTGGATGCTATTAAAAAAATCGCAAATGAAAAAAATAATAAACCAAAATTTATTATAATTCATCAATATGGTAGCCATTATAGGTATGTTGATAGATATCCAAAAGAATTTGAAAAATTCCAACCTGCTTGCCAAGGCAATTTTTACAAATGCTCAAAGCCAGAGGTCGTTAATGCCTACGACAACAGCATATACTACACCGACTACACACTTTCAGAAATAAATAAAATTTTTAAAAATAAAAATACTTTTTTCGTATACACATCAGACCACGGTGAATCACTTGGAGAAAATGGAATATACACACACGGACTTCCTAAGTCAATAGCTCCAAAGGTTCAATACGAAGTACCTTTGTTTATTTGGTATAGCGATATATACAAACAAAAAAATCCACAAAAAGTTAAAAATATAGCTAATTTCTTTGAAGAAAATAAAGAAAACATGATAAACCACGATTACATCGTGCATTCAATACTTGGATGTGCAGGCGTTAAAGGTGACAGAATAGAGCAAGACAAAAACATATGTCATTAAAAAAAGATAAAAATAAACCTAAAGAAAAAACGGTGCCAAGCTTAATAGTTATAGCTTCTATGTTTTTCTTTATTTATGAATTCTTGAAAAGATTTTTTTCTTTTTACAAGAACGGATTTGATCTTATAAAAGATAGAAAAAACATAAAAGCTGGCAAAAACAATTTTATTTTAGGAAAAAGATGTCTTGAAGCGGGATATTTAAACATGGCTAAATTTAGGTTTTTTCTTGCAAGATATTTTTATCCTCATTACAAAACAAGCTACTGCTTGGCATATATCTACTTCAGTCAAAGAAAACTTAAAAAAGCATTATTATTCACGGAAGAAAGTATAAAACTTGGAAACACACACCCAAATATCACTATAATTAAAGAAAAAATCATAAAAACACAGCAACTTGAAAACGATTTGTAAAAACTTTAAAATAAAAGATAGAACACTCAATCACGCAGTAATTCCCGCTCCTATGTGCGGAATTATGGACGCACCTTTTCGTGATATAATATCAGAATTTGGCACATCCGCCTTGACCTCTGAAATGATCGCTTCCCATGCAACAATCGTTGAAAGCAGGCATAAATATTTCTATAATTCAATAAAAAGACCAAAAGACCCAACAGTTCATTATTCGGTTCAAATTGCAGGTTGCGATGGCAAAATTATGGCTCATGCGGCAAAAATGATAGAAGATTTTGGTGCAGATGCAGTGGATATAAATTTTGGTTGCCCTGTCAAAAAAATTGTTAATTCCATGGGAGGATCCGCACTTTTAAAAGACCCATACACAGCATGTAAAATACTTGAAGATATTGTTAAAAGCGTAAAAATTCCAGTCACATTAAAAATGCGGATGGGATGGGATTTTGACACAATTACGGCACCAGAAATTGCAAAAAGAGCGGAAGAATTAGGAATTCAAATGATCGTAATTCATTGTAGGACAAGAAGCCAGCTATACACAGGTCACGCCGACTGGACATTTGCAAAAAAACTAAAAGATATACTAACAATACCAGTAATTGTAAATGGAGATATTTTAAACACAGAAGATGTAAAAAACGCAATTGAAAAATCAAATGCAGATGGCGTTATGATTGGTCGTGGACTCTACGGAAAACCATGGTTAATTGCGAAAATATCTGACGAACTAGAGGGCAAAACCTACAAAGACCCAGACATAAAAGAAACCGCAAGAAGGCATGTTGATTACATCATGAATCACTACGACAATACAAATGCGGTAAATTTTTCAAAAAAACACCTTCTTTACTACTCAAAAGGAATGGAAGGAAGTGCCCAGTGGAGAGGTGAAGTTTCTAAAGCAAACAGTCGTCAGGAAATTGAAAACATATTAAAAGATTGGCAAAGTTAAGATTTTTACTTAAAATCTGAGTAAAAATCTTTTACAACCTCAATAGTCGCGGGCTTAACCACTTTTAAAATGCCTCTTTCAAAATCAATCAATTCTTGTTTTATTTCAGAGCCAAGAATATAATTTCCAATTTCGCCACTTTTTCTTATAATCCTGTGACATGGCACAATTACTGGCAGGGGGTTTTTTCCAATTAATGTTGCAATTGAACGAACTTGTGATTTTTTTGCAATTTTTTCTGCAAACTCAGAGTAAGAAACAGTCTTGCCATGCCCTATTTCCAAAAGCCCCGTCATAACTTTTTTTTGATTGTCAGATACCTTCAAAGATGAAATTAAGTTCATCAAATCTGTAAAAGATAAGTCTTTTTTTGCAAAATAATTGTCTAAAAGCATGATTACAAGGGTTTTCATGTGTGTAAAATTTACTCTTTATTTACAAACCTCAATCCATTTGACAAAGCAAACGGAACGACTGAGGCGTGATATTGATTTTTAAAAATCTCTAATTCTACATCAACATTTGGCAACAAATCAATTTTAGATTTCAGCCTATTCAAATCCGAAATAAAATTTTTATTACTTGAATATAAAGCTTCTAGCTCTCCAAGAGAAATATAAACTTTGGCTTGTGATGTTTTATCAAAGTTGCTTATTTCATCCAAAATAAATTCATTTTCAACATCCAAAACTGGGCTCATAATGATATATTTCTGAAAAACTGATGTAAAATTAGATGCCATGTATAGTGCAAAAACTCCACCAAACGAATGCCCTATTAATGTTCTTGAGTTTTGTGTTCTATATTTTTCATCAATAAACGGAATTACTTCTGTTAAAATAAAATCTTTAAAATTCTCTGCCTTGCAGGCGTTTTTCATAAGCTCGTCGTTAAAAGCTGGATCATTATCTGGATTTAGGTATTTTTTTAACTTAAATTTATGTGGTAAAAAATCACGAGTTCTGTTTATATCTAGTTTGTTATCTCTTGATTTTTGATCTAACTCTTTAAAGTCTAAATCTACATGTCCAATTCCAACAATTATTGAATTAGGTATCATAGACCTCAGTGATTGGAACATTCCATTAAGAAGTCCTAGAATAAAATTTGGATCAGTTGTAAATACGACAGGATATTTTTGTGCTGTGTATATATAATCTCGTGGCAAAACAACATACAAGGCATATTCAACGCTGTTTATTTTTGATTTAAGACCGTGAACTGCGGTAAAGGGGAAAGTTAATTTTTCTATCATAAACACACATAATTAAGCTAAGAAGCATTAGCACCCTGATTCTCCCACATTGTTTTAAACTTTCCATTTTCTTTTGCAAGTAATTCGTTAAAATTTCCATCTTCAACAACTTTTCCTGCATCCAAAACCAATATTCTATCCATTTGTTTTAAAGTCGAAAGCCTGTGGGCAATTGCAATAATTGTAGCTTGCGGATTATATTCTATAATACTATCAATTGATTTTTTGATGTAATTTTCACTCTCGCCATCAAGTGCAGAAGTTGCCTCGTCAAGAACTAAAATTGGTGCATTCTTTAAAATTGCTCTTGCAATTGCAATTCTTTGTCTTTGTCCACCGCTCAAACTTGACCCACGCTCGCCAACTGACGCATTATATTTATCTGGCAATTCACTAATAAAATCATCTATATAAGACTTTTCTATCGCATGTTTTAGCTCTTCTTTTGTGGCTTTTAGCTTTCCATAGCGGATATTTTCCATAATGGTGTCATGAAAAAGCACTACATCTTGTGGAACAATTGAAATTTGTTTATGAAGTCCAGACTGACTGACAGTTTTTATATCCTGTCCGTCAATTAAAATTGATCCAGATTGAACATCGTAATATCTTGAAAGAAGTTTTGTAAGCGTAGTTTTTCCACAACCAGAAGATCCAACTATACCGATTTTCCTCTCATTTTTTGAGATTTTAAGGTTAAAATTATCAAATATTTTTGAATTGCTATTTGGATATTGAAAACTGACATTTTTAAATTCAATTTCCCCAAAAGAAACATTTAAAGTTTTTGGATGCAAATCATCTTGCACTTCGTGTTTTTTGGCAATAATTTCGTAAGCCGAATTCATTCTTCCAAACGCACCCATGATGCTTATAATATCATTCATTGCATTTCTTAAAAAACTCATAATTGACACACTTTGTGGCAAAACTGTCATAACATCACCAATTGTGATTTTCCCTTTTTGTTTTAAATAAACAAGTAATATAGCGGTTGTGAGGGTGTAGGCATGTGAAATTACAGCAACTACTATTGCAAGCGGAAACATTTTGTAAGTATTGATTTCTGTAGCTTTTTGCGACCACTCATGGCTTATTTGAGTCATTTGTCGTTTTGTTAAATCTTCCCTTGCGAAAGATTTTATTGCAAAAATATTTGATATAAAATCTGTTAAACGACCATTGAAAAACTGTGAAATTTTTTGCACTTCAGATTCTTTTGTCTTTACTTTTAAACCAAATTTATAACTCACAAAAACATAAAGCGTGCCAAAAAAAACCATCGGAATAACCAAATAAGGCGAGACAATACAAACAATTACTCCAAAAAAAATAACATAACAAACGCTTGCAAACACAGACACTGCACTGTTTAACACAGAGTCAACACCCTCTCCAATTGTTTTAATTTTTTGAAGTATATCGCCAGTCATTGTACTTGATATATACCCAAAAGAATGATTTTGAGTGTAATTAAAGACAGAAGTCTGAACATCTGCCGTTAGATTTTTTGGAATTTTATAAAACAAAAACCAACCAAATTTAAAAAACACATCAGATAAAAATAGAATTGCTATAAAGGCTAAAATATAATACAAAACACTCTGAAGATTAGACGAATTATCAACCACTAGTTTTAATACGATTTTGTTATAATTATCTATCACACATGCAACAAGCATTAAAAATAAACACGGCAGTGCAAATTTTTTATATTTTTTTAAATGAGAAAATAAAAAAACCGTCAAAGTTTTTTGCTTAAAAACCATATATATATATATTATCTTTTAATATAGCCTTAAAAAGGCGGTTTGTCAATATTTGATACAAACTAGACTAGCCGACAGCAAACTAGTCCAATCCTAGTTTAATTAAATCTTCTAAAATGTGTATATTTTGCTTAAATTTTTTTCCACTTTCCATAAAAATCACTCCAATGTTTTTATTTGGAATAAAACCAATAAATGCAAACATTCCATTTATATGACCACTATGAAAAATCATAGTTGATTCATTTTGATTTTTTAAAATCCTAAAACCAAGACCATAATAAGATTTTATATCTCGCGGAAATTTAACTCTAAATTTTGATACATCATTATTTTGAACATGTATTGTAAAAATCTGATCTAGGGTATCTTTTGAAATGACATCTTTTTTAACTCCCGAGATTACTTTTAGAACCTCAATTCCAGCATCAAGAGACACATAAACTCCAGCAGCGGCTGGCACAGTTAATTGATAATTAGAAACTGCAAGCACTTTTCTTCTTTTGTGTCTGCTAACAATATCAAGATCTTTATTAACAGGTGCAAGCTGAATTTCGTTTGTATTTAAAGCCTTATTTAAATTATTTATTGCATATTCAAGTGACATTCCTTTTTGTTGCAAAACCTCATCAACTAAGCTAAAAACGGTGTTGCTATAAAAATAGCAAGATTTACAAACTGGATTTTGTTGTTGTAATTTTTTTAATAACTGAGTACGATTTATATTATTATTAAGGTCTGCGTTGCCAGTAAACTTATATCCAGTGGTTTGACTTAATATCTCTCTTAACGTAGTTGGGTTTTTTAAACAAGGCAACACTACTGTTTCGTCAAAATTCAGCCTGCCTTCGTCTACTAATTTTGCAATTGCCAACGCTGTTATCGACTTTGAAACTGAAGCAACTGAAAACATACTATGATGATCAACCTGCTTTTTTTCTCTAATTTTTAAATACCCGTGAGTGCTTTTGTGTATAACTTCACCATCTTTTATTACAGCAAAAGCAAAATTATGAAAACTGCTTGACTTAGATTCGACCCTGTTAATAAATTCATATATATCTGAATTAGCGTAAATATTTGATGTAAATATTACTGTTACAAGAAATATAAATTTTTTCATAAACATATAAGGCTTGCTTAATTAAGTAAAGCTTTATTGTTATAATCAAATTTTGAAAAAATTTTCCATACAACTTTCATAGAAGTTTCATAGAAGTTTTATCATCATCTCATAGTTTTTTTACCTCTGCTTATTATTTATGTATTGCTAATTTTATTTTACTTAAATTAAAGCTATTTCAAGAGTATTTCTATTTGAAAAAAAGCTTTTACAATTTTAAAACTTGCAAAAATGTAGAATTAATTTATAATAATTCATAACTTAAAATTAATTATATGATGAAAAGACCTCAAAAGCTTCTAAAACTTAATCTACCACAAAATCAAAATATAACAATAGACCCATATCTTGAGCTTAAAAACCGAGACAACTCACCTGAAAATAAAAAACCAAAAACAGAAGGACACAGCTATGGCTTTGTTGAGATAGATGAACAAGGCAATAAATATTACCTAAAAATTGCAGAACTTGAGGGATTTAAATCATTTAAATTTGAAAATGGGGTTAGCGAATTGGACATTCTTAAATCACTTCCAGAAAAATTTATAAATTATTTGATTAAAGAATCTGAAAACTATATAAAAAACATAAAAATG
>CAXNCX010000013.1:0-14117 GCA_964201065.1 Candidatus Deianiraeaceae bacterium
AATCAAACATGCACGAGGTGTTTCGATCATTACTCCGATTTTTAATTCAATGTTTAGAACTTTGCCAACTTTATTACGAACATCTTTCACAAAACTCTTCATAATTTCAAATTCTTGTTTAAAAGAAACTAAAGGTATCATTATGTTTACTTTTTGAGTAAACTCTAATTCATTACAAGCTCTAAATATCGCCTCAATCTGAGCTTTGTATAGCTCTGAGTGCGTCACTCCAAGTCTGACACCTCTGTGTCCTAGCATAGGATTTTGTTCGTGCAAGTTGTTCACTTTTTCTTTAATTTTTTCAAAAGAAATACCGTTTATCTTAGAGAGCTCTCTTATTTCTTGATCTGTACAGTTAAAAAATTCATGTAGCGGTGGATCAATAAGTCTAATACTAATTTCCTGTCCTTTGAGTAAATTAAACATTTCTTTGAAGTCATTTCTTTGAAAATGTAAAAAATTTTCAATCTCTCTCGTGAATACCAAGCCACCTTGTTCCGCCAAAATAACCGATCTAAAATTATTAAGTCTTGTTTTTTCAAAAATCATATGCTCGGTTCTGCATAAGCCAACTCCCTGTGCTTTAAATCTTAAGGCAGCAACAACATCTTTGATGTTTTCTGCATTAGCCATTACATTTAATTTTGCAACCTCATCACACCAATCTAGTATATTTTGAAACTCTTGACAAAAATTACTTGAAATCTTTTCAATCTCACCCAAAAACACTTTTCCATTAGATCCATCTATCGTGATTATAGTGTCTTTTGTTAAAATTTTAGAGCCTAGATTTACTTTTTCATTACTTGTGAATTTTAGATCCGTACAGCCAACAATACAAGCCTTACCCATTCCCCTTGCAACAACCGCCGCATGAGATGTCATTCCTCCGCATGATGTCAAAATTCCTTCAGCTAAATTCATTCCCACAATATCATCAGGACTAGTCTCCTCTCTAACTAAAATACATTTTTTGCCAAGTGCAACAAAATGCTTCACATCTTCTACAGAAAAAGCAATACAACCTGTAACAGCACCCGGAGAGGCTGGAAGACCTACTGAAAGTTGAGCTAGGTTATTTTTAGAATAGTCTATATTTGGATGTAAAAGTTGCTCTATTACAGAAACATTAAGTTTTAAAATTGCATCTTCTTTCGACATCTTTTTCTCTTGAACAAAATCATGCAAAATCTTAACAGTTGCATGTGCAGTTCTCTTTCCATTTCTAGTCTGCAAAATATACAAATTGTCATTCTCAACTGTAAACTCTATATCTTGCATATCATTATAATGACTCTCAAGGATGTTAATTTTTTCCAACAACTGAGTGTAAATCTTAGGCCATTTATTAGACATGGCATCTTTATTGGTCTTGCTATATATCGGCAAAGGTGTTCTTATGCCAGCAACAACATCCTCTCCTTGTGCGTTAATCATGTACTCTCCATAGATCTCTTTATCTCCATTTGAAGGATTTCTTGAAAACACAACACCTGTGCCTGATTTGTCGTTCAAGTTACCAAAAACCATAGCTTGTATGTTAACAGCTGTACCAATGTTGTGATCAATTTTATTCATCTCTCTGTAAGCAATTGCACGAGGGTTATTCCACGACTGAAATACAGATTCTATAGCAGAAAATAACTGATAATAAGGATCTTCAAAGTTTTTTAAATTAACATTTTTATTAACTATAGACTTAAACTCCGTTACAACTTTTCTTAAACCTTTTACGCTCAATTCAGAATCTTGCGTAACACACTCATGAAGCTTTGCATCACAAATTATCTCATCAAATCTGTAGTGTTTAATTCCAAGCACAACATTACCATACATACTCAAAAATCTACGATAGACATCAAGTGCAAATTTTTCATTAACATTTTTTTCTATACTTTGTGAGTTTTGATCATTTATGCCTAAGTTTAATATAGTGTCCATCATTCCTGGCATGGAAAATTTAGCCCCAGAACGCACAGAAAATAAAAGAGGTATATCTTTTGAGTCACCGAATTTTCTGCCAATTATGGATTCTATTTTTTGTACATATTCTAAAATCTCTTCTTTTAAACTATCAGAAATTTTTCCGTGCTTATAGTATTCGATACATGCTGTAGTTGAAATTGTAAAACCAGGTGGTACATTTATACCAACATTAGACATTTCTGCTAAATTAGCACCTTTGCCACCTAATAAGTCTTTCATTTTTGAATTTCCTTCGGCTAAACTCTTGCTAAATAAATAAACTCTTTTCATAAAACACTAGAGACAATAGGTTAAATGAAAAATTTTATTAAAAATCAAGACAATTATAAATACGGTAAATTATGTGAACTAATAGTTGTAATAAAAATGACACTACTAGGGTATAAAATTCTTGCAAAAAGATATAAAACAAAATATGGCGAAATTGATATTATAGCAAAAAAGAAAGATGTAATAGTATTTATAGAAGTCAAAGGCAGAAGGTTTGATATAGTTGACTATGATTATATAGTGTTAAAAAAGCAATGGGAAAAGATACTAAAAACATCAGACTACTTTATGCAAAGCAATCCAGAGTTTAAAAATTGCACAAAAAGATTTGACTTGTGTTTTTTTGAACAAAATAAAATACTACCAACTCACATTAAAAACATAACAGTATGTATGTAAAAAGCATTGATGTGATAAAAAAAATAAATATAACTGCAAATTTTAATTCTAGGATAATACTAGATATAACACCAAAGCCTTCAGTGTTTAAGACATTAGGATTAACTCTTGATGCCAAAGGTGTGTTTAAATATTTTGAACACCTCACGCATTTGAGTAAATCTCATATTGGAATGTTTTATATAGATGAGTCGTTTTTAAATCTATACGGAGTTCTTTTTAATATTAAATTGAGTAAATTTTTCAACAACCACAAAGACAGAATATTGTTTATTAATACCAATATCAATGAAAATTTATATACCGAAGGCGATTTAAAACTTTGGCAATCAAATTTTCAAATTGAAAATACTTTACTGGTTTCAGAAAAAAATTATCAAAAAATAAAAACCATAAAACATATCACTCAAATCGATAGTCAAAAAATATTAGCTTTAGATCATAAAAATCTTTATATGGTGTCTTTTGAAGAAACAGAAGTAATATCAATTTTGACAAATAAATCTAAAGATGCAATCTGCGTAGTAGATTTTAGAAATTCTGATATGAGTGAATTGCTGCTTGTGAAAGAAAACAAAAAAATAATTATACTAGCTTCTTTAGAATATTTACTTAAACAAAAAAATCCGAATCAAAAACTTCGTGAAATTTTAGCTTACATAAACTATGAAAAACCTAAAATTTAACACGCTCGATATAATTGCATTATCTATGTTTGCATATGCCGTGTTTAATTTTTTCAATGGCAACAGAAATATATTAAGGTATCAAGAGGAAAAAAGAAAAATGGCACAACTTGAGTATGAACTAAACAAAAGCGAAAAAATATACCAAAGAACAGTAAACGAAATAAATAACGCCGAACATACAGAAGATTCTGATTATGTAGACGAGATATTAAAAGATAAATTAAATTATAAAAAGAAAAAGGAAACAGTGTTTCAGTATAAGAAATCAAAAACTAAAAAAACTAAGAAAAACTAAATCGAACTCAATTCTTGTTCTTTTTTAGTAGCTATTTCTTCAAGCTTTTTAATTGAATTGTCTGTTTGTTTTTGCATTTCATCAAGCATTTTTTTAGCCATATCTTCAGAAATTTCTTTGTCTTTTTCTGCCGTGTCTATTTCAGATTTCCAATCTTTTCTGATATTTCTTATTCTTACTTTATAGTCTTCTAAAGTTTTATGTAGACCTTTTTTCAATTCTTCTCTTCTTTCGGTTGTCATTGGTGGGATTGAAGCCATAATAACATTTCCGTTCGCAACAGGATTGCTAACCAAATTACTTTCTTGAATTGCTTTCAATATATCTTTAACTAAACTGCTATCAAAAACCGACACAGATATTCTGCTACTGTCCATTACAGAGACATTTGCCGCTTGAGGCAATAAAACTCTGCTACCATAAGCATTAACCGATACGCCGTTTAAAAAATCAGAACCTACTCTTCCTGTTCTTATTGCTTTAATACTTTCTGCGAAATTTACAACCGTTTTATCCATTGAATCTTTGTACTGGTCAATCATATATAATAAATATTTTCAAACTATATCTAGTTTTACTTTATTAAAAAGCAATAGTTAAAAGTATACTTTCAGTGTCAGTCTATAAAGATAATTTTAGTTTATGGAAACAAAAAAATAAATTTTGCACAGCTTTACGAAAAGATTATAAAATCAATACAACTTCCCCTCCTTTCTCAAGACCTCTTCAATAATTGCATTTCATTAAAACACATCAAGTCTTGATATGTCAATAATTTTCCTTCATCTTTGTAATTTAATTTATAATTAAGATTATGTACAGCTATCTTAAGTTTATGATTGATTGAATTAATTGATAAATGCAAATATTGCTCATTGATAAACAAACTCAGCCCAACAATGGCAATTGTACTTACCAATTTCATCCAATAAATTTTGATAATTTGCTTCATAAACATAAAATATTTTACCATTTCTTTTGACATGATCTTGACGAGGATTTTTACTAATGCTTTCATGATGCCAAATAAATCCAATCGGTTTTAATCCACGATAAACTGGAGATTTATTAGTTGCAAGAATTTCAGCTTCTTGGTTTCTTCTTTTAGTTCTGGATTTTGTATATATTTTTGATAATATTGCATTGCACATAACACACTTCCTGCGTAAAATTCAAGCTGAGTTATGCGTTTATATGAGCCATCAGGATGTAATATTGTGTTGTTAAACATACGATATAAATTGTCTTTTGTCTCAGGCGTTATAGCGATTGTTTTTTTGGTTGATTCTGTAATGATTTTAGAAGACAATAAAGGCATACTCCATTTTAAATATTTTTGTAAATTAAGACTTATGCCGTCACGAATCATTGTTGATGGGCTTGGACATTCTCTTCTAGTATAGCCTCGTTTATCCATCACAACATCTATTTTATATGCTGGCACTTGCTCTTCAAAATCTTTTTGCATTTTTGTTAAAATTTTAAGATGATCTAAGTCTATTCTAAAAGTTATATTACAAGGTGTGGGAGGCTTTGCTTTGATTTGTTGTTTTTTCATTCAAAATAACTTTGCAAAAATAATTATATCTACATGCTTAATTGTCAATTCTGTAAGTTATGGGATTTACCACATACTACTCTTACTCTCCTTCCACTTCATATTTTACCTCTCTCTTAGGTGGATGTTCGTATAATTTCTCTAACAGTTTTCTGTTCTTTTTAAACTCTGGTGTTTTAAACAACTCTTCAAAGCTAGCCATAAACTCTTTTAACAATTCTAGCTTTTCTTGATGTCTGTTGAAAACAGTAGCTGTACAAGTTGGGTTGTTTATATATTGATATACAGATTGTCTAGCTGTATATCCTTGTATATGAATTATGAAATATGATATTGGATCTTTTATCTGACCATTATACCAATAATCAGTCTCATACACTGCATTCACTCTTTTAATTATTTGTAAAAACTTTCCTACTTCTTGATTTATATCATCAATTTGTGCTTGTTTTCTTTCCTTTTTTACTACCTTGCAAGCTGGAGCAGGTATAATTTTGCCAATATTTCTGATTTCAAGATCAGGGAATATTTCAAACATTTGAGATGATATGTCGTTACCAGTTATATCGGCATATTTTTTTCCATTTTCATCCTTTTTAATTCGTTTTTGTAATTGTTTTGCTGTTGTAATTTTCATAACCTAATCTTTAACTCTATTCTTATTTTTAAACAATTCTTCAAAAGTAAAGTCAGTTTTTACAGTAATTTTAACTACATAACCTTGTTCGTTTACAGTTTTTTCTAATTCGTGGCAATACTTACTAATATCCTCTGAAAATAAAACATCCATCATTTCCCCACTTAGTCTACTGAACAATAAATTGTTTAATTTTATCGTGTAATTTCTTGTTTTAGATAGAAGAGACATAACCCCTTCTGGCGATTGTCTAATTTCATAATCTTTTTGTAATATTGTGTTATATTGCAATCCGTTTGAGTTTGTAAAAGCTGATGATGTAACAGTAGTGGTGTCAAGATCACGCTCAGAACAGTATTCATTTTTTGCTTCAAAAGAGAAACTTAGATTATGTTTTACTAGTGTTAAAACTTGGTTGTCATTTGTTTTAAGAATGATTTTATCTATCTTAGCATCATAACTGGCAAAAATACTTTCTTCATCAATATATTTTTTTTCGCCATATAAACCAACCCACATACTTGTCATTTGATTGTAAATAACCCAACCCACATTTTGTATTTTGAGTCCAACCCACAGCCCACTTTCAAATCCATCTTCAAATCTTTTGATTTCTATGTCGTTAATTCTTGCTGTTAAAGTGATAGATTTACCAGATTTAAGTTTTAATATTTTATATAATCCATTTTCTTTTTCTAAGTATACAACTCTCCTTCCAGCATACATTTTTTTAATATCATTGTCAACATAAGTTCCCTTACCAATAATAGAAAGTGTGGATTCTTTTGTTTTTGGATTGTGTTCAATGCTAAAGCCACTTTTTGACACTTTTGCTGTTTCTCTTTTTTGTACTGTAAATTTTGTGTTGTTCATAAATATTAACTTTTAATTATTTTTACCACTCAGAGACACAAAAAGCCTGACTCAAATATCTATTGCCACACAACAACCCTAACCCCCGACAAAACTTTCAAAAATTAACCTTGTTTCTTCGCTGTCCAAATACTCTGGATGCCATTGTACGCCTATGCAAAATGGATGATTTTCTATTTCCAAACTCTCTGCAATTCCATCTTCTGAAAACGAGCTAATTTTAACTCCATCGCCTAAATTGTTCACATCAACGGCTTGATGATGACCAGAATTAACATTAACTTTGTCTTTTTTTAGGATAGAATGTAATTTTGTTCCTTGTATTAATTTAACATGATGCATGTTGTCGTTAATTGTGGTGTTTTGAATGATATTATGTTTATCAACATGTTGCACTAATTTACCACCCAACGCAACATTAATCATTTGCATACCTGCACAAATGCCAAAAATAGGCTTTTTTGTTTTTAAAAATTTCTTAACAAACTCAAATTCATTGTTATAGCGAAGTGGGTTCGTTTTTTTTACATCAATGCTCGCCTCTCCATAAAGCTCCGCAGGAATGTCGTCTCCTCCAAGAATCATTAACTTGTCAATCATATTAAGATATTTATCGTGTAAACTATCAAGATTTGTCAGTATAATTGGAATAATATTTTTTCCCTTGCAAGCTTCTTCAAGTTTTTTAATATACTCTAGTCTTACGGCTAAAAAGTATCTTGCATCTCCAACATGCACATTATTAAACCAGTGTTTGTAAATAACATCAGGAAGTATGCCAATTATCTGCATAACTAAATATAAATAATTAATTCAAATAAAAAATAGAAAGTAAAAAATAATTTTCAAATAACTTCAGCAATTAACTTATCGTCAACTATTTCAATACATTTTACTTTCATTAAATTTTTAGGAATTGTAGTCTTGGGAATAACCATTTCTGCAAAATTTTCAGCTCTTGCAATGCCACCTTTTTCGATAATTGCTAAAAATTCATGTCCAAGCATTTTTTGGTTTAGTTTTTGCATGTTTACTTTTCCAGCTTCAATCAACTGAAGAACTCTATCTTTTTTAACTGATTTTTCTACATCATCTTTCATTCTTGCAGCTAAAGTTTGCTCTTTTTGAGAATAAGGAAAGGCATGCACAAATGTTATAGGTGCATTTTTAACCAAATCTAAAGACTCTTCAAAATCAGACTGACTTTCACTTGGAAAGCCAGCAATTATATCAGCACCAAATGCGGCAAAAGGTTTTATTTTTCTAACCTTTTCACAAAATTCAAATACATTCTCTCTTGTGTGTCGTCTTCTCATGGCTTTTAAAATTTTGTTACTTCCAGATTGTAAACTAATATGCAAATATGAACAAAATCTATCATGTTCTGTAAGCAATTCAAGCATCTTGTCATCAACCTCGCTAACATCAACAGATGAAAGTCTTAATCTGCTAAGTTCTGGGAATTTTTCCAAAATCAAATCACATAAGTTAGAAAGAGTTGTTTTTCCATTGTCTTTTAAATCAGTGCCATAGTCTGTAATGTCAACTCCAGTTAAGACAATTTCATTGTACCCACTTTTTAAAAGGTTTTCAGTTTCTTTAAAAATTCTATCCATTGGCGTAGACTTCATTTTACCTCTAACAAAAGGAACGATGCAAAAAGAACAGTAGTGATTACAGCCGTCTTGAATTTTTAAAAATGCCCTAGATTTATTCTCAAAGTTGTAAACATAATTTATTTCATTATCAATATATTCAATATTTTCACCAAATATCTGATGAGTAGATTTTTCTTTTTTATCATTAAAATGATCAGCGATTTGTTGGTAAGCTTTAACATTTAGCTTAGCTTTGTTATTTAACACAAAATCAACTTCTGACATTTCAAAAAACATATCCATGTGAAGTTCTGCCGCACAACCTGTAACAATAATTTTTGAGGCTGGATTTAGCTTTTTTAACTGTCTAATTTTTTGTCTACACTGTCTTTCAGCTTCATTGGTTATAGTGCATGTATTTATGGCTATTGCGTCTTTGATATTTAAAACATCAAGAATTTGTTTTATAGATTGAGACTCATAAGAATTTAATCTACAACCAAAAGTATAAACGAACGACATAATTAAACTTGCTTTTTACTTATTTTTATAAATGAATTACCTCATTAAACTTTACAAGAATTGTGATTGATTTTATAAAGTCAAGAATAGATGAAATTTTACAAGTCTTAGATTTTTGTTCTCATGTGACTTTAGAGGCTCAAAAGTCTAATAATATGGAAATTTTTAAAAAGAAAGATGAAACAATCGTGACTGAATACGATTTTGCCGTTGAACATATTATCGTCTCGAAATTAAAAGAAATATTTGGGGATATTCCGGTAGTCTCGGAAGAATTTGAAGACGAAGATAATCTAAAAAATATAGAGCAAAACCTTCATTTTGTATTAGATCCAATTGATGGCACGCATTCTTTTGCAAAAGGAGAAGAATACTCAATAAACCTAGGTGTCGTGTTAAATAAAAAATGTGTCTTAAGTTTTTTGGTATCTCCACATCAAGACAACATCTTGTTTGCAAATGAAAATAAAGTCTTTTTATATAGCTTAAAAACCAAAGACACTACAGAAATAAAAATAAATCAAAACATCGGCAAAAACTATCTAAACACATGTGTAAGCAGAACATATTTTTCAAAAGAAACAATAACAAAAAACTTTCTTGCAACTCTATCTGAAAACTTAAATAAGGAAATTATTTATCATAACTTTTCTGGCTCTGTTAGATATACAATAATGATAATCCAAGATTTTGATGTTTCTGTTAGCTTAAAAGGTTTCAAATATTGGGATATTATGCCACTCTTGTATTTACTGGAATCAGCAGGGCTTTTGCTTTTTTTTGACAACAAATATACAAAAAATATTGATCCTGCTTTGATTTTTAAAAATTTTTCATGTAATCAAGATTTAATAGTTATAAAAAAGAAACTGCTAAATTATGTACCATGAAATTAAATAAGCATTATTTTTACATTTTTTGCATATCGACAATTTTCACAATACTTCTTGTCCGAACATTATTCATGATACATGTAGCAAAAAATTATATCAATATCAAACAAACATCCACAAACTCTGTAATTAAAGACAGGTTAAAAATCACAGATAGAAACGGCCATATATTAGTTGACAATATTGAGTCTTATGATTTTTATATAAACTTGTCAAAAATAATAAATCCTATACACGAAATTGAAAAAATACAAAAATCTCTAACAACCATAAAACCAGAAACACTAGTTGAAAAATTTGCCAATGCAAAATTAAAGCAACAAAACATAGTCTTAATTAAAAAAGGAATACTGTATCATGATAAAAAGCGTCTTCAGTTCAACGGAGTGCTTGGTATGGAGCTTGAAAAGGTTAGCAAGCGGTTTTATGTAAATAAAAATTTATTTTCACATATTTTAGGCTTTGTATCGACAGATTCAGACGGTTTGGCTGGGATTGAAAAATCATACAACTCTTACCTTTCAACTCCAGAAAATCAAGAATCTTTACAATTGACTGTAGATTTAGATGTCCAGTTTGTTTTGTATAATTTTTTAAAGAACAACATCGAAAAATATAACGCAAAAGGAGGCTATGGAATTGTTGCCAATATAAAAACAGGAGAAGTTATTGCCGCAACTAGCTTGCCAGATTTTGATCCAAACAAGCCTCAACTCATTACAGATGAAACTGTATTCAATAAGTTTTCACTTGGAGTTTATGAACTGGGGTCAATTTTTAAAATTTTCACAATGGCACTGGCCTTAGAAAACAACTGGAGTCTTGATAGAATGTGCTATCGTGAAGGAAATGGATACCAAATTCAAGGCAAAACAATAAGAGACTTTAATACCAATGGTCAATCAGCTAATAAAAGTTTTAGCTTACTCGATGTATTTCGTTTTTCATCTAGTATATGCTGTGCTAAAGTAGTTGAAGAAATAGGAGTGTTGAAGCAATATGAGTTATTCAAAAAAGTTGGCTTAATGGAAAAACTAGAAACCGACTTACCAGAAATCGGGAGACCAATCGTTAAAAAAAGTCCTTCATTAATAGACGGTGCAGTTGCATCATATGGATATGGAATCGCAGTCAGCCCTTTACACTTTACATATGCTGCTGGAAATTTACTAAACGGTCACAAAACAAACCTGACTTTTATAAAACAAAACACACACCAAAATCATCAAAGTTCACTGGAAAAAATAACATCAAACAAAACCAGAACAACATTAAACGAAATGCTATATTATGTATTTAAAAATAATATAAAAATGTCCAAGAGTAATTATCCAGTTGGCATCAAAACTGCAACTGCAATACAGCAAAAAGGAGGTGTGTATGATTCAAAAGACATGATAATTAGTATGTTTGCAAGTTTTCCAGTTTTAAATCCAGAATATGTTTATTTAGTGGGTCTTAACGCACCTTATGCCGATGACAAAAATGAAAAACAAATACAGGGTTCAGTTTTAACTGAAATGATGTTTAATCTTGTAAATGCAAGTGTGCCGTTTTTAAATCGTTAAATAAAATGAAAAAGTTTATTATTTTAATTGCAGTCTTAATATTAAATAACTGCTCAAGAACTTCGCAACAAGGTTATAGATTTGAAAAAGACATAAAAAAAATTTTTAAATCAGATATAATAAAAAAAGATGATGTTTTCAAAATACTTGGAGAACCTAGTTTTTATAGCTTAGATAAAAAAAGATTTTATTATGTCCAAGTCAACGGCAAGTACAATAACACTCTTAGATTTAAAATAAAAAATTTCGACATATTAGGATTTGAATGCTCTAAAAATTGTTGTAAAAAAATAATAGATAAAAACACGAAATATGAGTAACAAAATGAGAGCTTATGTTGTAAACGACTCTTTGTTGATTAAAGAAATCGACATACCAGAGGCTGAAAAAGACTGGATAATAGTAGAAAATAGATATGCAGGTATTAATTTCTATGACTTTAAAGTTGTAGAAAAAATGCTAAAAATTGAAAAAGACACTCCGATTGGAGTTGAAGGTGCCGGTGTTGTTGTACAAACTTCAGAGGCAGACAAAAAATTCATGAATAAAAATGTCGCTTACTATGCAAACACAATCGGCTCTTTCGCAAGGTTTACAAAAGTTCATATTTCGATGGTTGTGGCATTACCAAATACTGTGGATTTTAAAATAGCAGCGGCAGTTATGAGAAAAGCATCCATAGCATATTTACTGTTAAAGAAACTTGCTTTTGTTAAACAAAACGATACTATATTAATTCACTCTGTAGCAGGAGGAGTTGGCCATATATTGTGTCAAATTGCAAAAAATGTATGTGAACTAAAAGTCATAGGAACCGTAGGTAAATCAACAAAAATGGCATTTGCCAAAAGACAAAGATGTGACTTAATAATAAACAGATCTGAAGATGACATGGTAAAAAAAGTCTCTGATTTTACAAATAAACAAGGTGTAGTCGTTCTATTTGACGGAATAGGACATGATGTATTTGAAGGTTCATTTATGTGTCTGTCAACTTTTGGTACCTATTTTTATCTAGGAGATGCTGGAGGCTCTATAGGCAGGCTTGATCCTATTTTGCTACAATCTAAATCTTTAAATTTTTCTGCACAAATATTAGAGCTATACTTACA
This sequence comes from Candidatus Deianiraeaceae bacterium, assembly GCA_964201065.1. Lineage (GTDB taxonomy): Bacteria > Pseudomonadota > Alphaproteobacteria > Rickettsiales > Deianiraeaceae > CAXNCX01. The sequence continues at coordinate 12,401 of CAXNCX010000013.1, forward strand.
AAACAAAGAAGCATTAATAGTTATATCTGAAGCTGTTTTTGGTTTAATAGATAAGGGATTTTTAGATCCTTCTATTACTGAATTTGAATTTGAAAGCCTGCCAGATGCAATGCAAGACATAAAAAATGGAACAAACACAGGCTCTCTTGTGCTTAAAATATATTAACGCTTCAAGTTTTTATAAATTAAAACTCTTTGCATCGCACTATCTAAAAAAGAATTACCATCTATTACTGCGTCATAGCAATCTTTGTATCTTTTTTTTAAAATTATAGTACTTTTTGTATTAAAAAAATCTTTAACAAATTTATCGTACTCCTTTATCACCAAATTAGCATATAGATTGTTCCTTGATAAATCTGGATACACGATGTCTAAGGAGCATTTTGAGCTAAATTGATAGTATTGCAACTTAAAAAATGGATATAAGTGGTTTTTTAAACCAACAAAACGAACGCCTACAATCTCTGTTTTTTTGTAAACATAGTATCTCTTTACATAAGGATAGATAGTCGAAACTGCAAAAACACCATAAAACAAAATCCACCAAAGCCTTCCAAATAGATATTTAAAAGGTATTTTATTAAAGCTTTCTTGTATTTTGACTAATTTTTCAGTATCAAGATTATTTTGCATTTTTTGTTAGAATATATTGTTGCACTATGCTAAAAATATTACTTGTAATCCAGTACAACATTAAACCTGCTGGAAAAGAAGAAAACATAAATACAAAGAAGAATGGCATAAGATTCATAACAGCTTGTTGTTGCTTATCCATCGCCGCATTTGATGACATTTTTTGATGTAAAAACATAGTAAATCCCATAAGCAAAGGAAGCGGCCCAATCTTTAAGCTATCTGGTACACCAAAAGGAAGTAGACCAAAAAGATTAAAAACTGACAAACTGTCAGGCTTTGAAATATCAACAATCCATCCAAAAAATGGCTGACCTCTAAACTCAAGACACACCGAGAAAACTTTATACATCGCAAGAAAAATCGGAATTTGAATAATGATTGGTAAAAACCCTGAAATCGGATTTACATTGTGAGTTTTGTAAAGCTTCATAACCTCAAGATTAAAAGTTTGCTTGTTGTCTTTGTATTTTTCCTTAAGATCGTTGACTTTAGGCTGTAATTCTTTAATTTTTTGCATACCTATGTATGATTTTTTTGAAAAGAAAAATAAGAAAATCTTCACAAAAACTGTCACTATTATAATTGCAACACCATAGTTTTTAACATATTCATATATCAAATTTGTTAATGACAATATAGGTTTTGCAATGAAATGGAAGAAACCTAAGTCAATTATTTTATCAAGCTTAGCAACACCAAGTATTTGCTCGTAAGTCTTTAAAATTTCAAACTTTTTTGCACCAAAAACCACATAAGAATCATTTTGAGCGATTTCTTTGTTCTTTAGTCTCTTAAATGATGTTTTTGTGGTTGCATATATTTCATTTGAGTCTTTAGCAAACTCAATTTCAAGTACGTTATAATTTTTGCCCTGCATCAGTGTAAACCAGTATTTGAAAGATGTTGCTACCCATGAATTTTGATTTAGAGAGAAGACTTTGTTTGATTTTTTGATTTTTTTGTATGCAAGTTCTTTTAGCTGTTCATCTTCTGGCAAAATAACATAACCATGATGGGAAGGGTTATTTTTTGTTACAGAAGGATTACTTTCAACAGACTGCATGTAGAAAGAGAGACC